>CAYXVU010000030.1:0-38161 GCA_964468725.1 uncultured Clostridia bacterium | reverse complement strand
GAAATAGGTCAGGACGGCGTTGACCGCCGCGACGATAGCCGACGGCGCGCGCATTCGCTAAAGGGCAACGATGAGCAGGCAACTCGGTATGGCAGGAAGACTGGCGCGAGCCTTCATCGAGTCGCGCTTGACGCCGCTCATCATTGTTGCAGCGATCTTGCTCGGCGTCGGTGCTGTGCTGCTGCTGCCGCGCGAAGAAGAGCCGCAAATCATCGTGCCGATGATTGATGTGTTCGTTGCCATGCCGGGCGCAACTGCGAAAGAGGTCGAAGAGCGCGTCACCCGACCAATGGAGAGATTGCTATGGGAAGTACCGGGCGTCGAATACATCTATTCGACCTCCTCGCCCGGTCAAGCGATGGCGGTCGTGCGTTTTTACGTCGGGCAGGATGAAGAAGAGAGCATCGTGCGGCTCAATCAGAAGATGTTTGCCAACTTCGATCTGATCCCGCCCGGCGCGAGTCCTCCGCTGATTAAACCGCGTTCGATAGATGATGTGCCGATTCTCGCGCTCACTTTCACCAGCGACCGTTACGATCACTTCACTCTGCGGCGCATCGCCGCTCAGGTTCACGAGCAGATCAAAGAGATCAAAGATGTTTCGGAAACTACACTCATCGGCGGCCAACGGCGACAGATTCGCGTAACCCTCGATGAAGGGCGCATGGCTGCCTATGGGGTTGCTCCGGCGATGATCGTGCCAGCGCTTGAGCAAGCGAATCGCCAATTGCAAGCAGGCAGCTTCGCGTCCGACAACCGCGAGTTTCTCGTCGAAACCGGCGGCTTTCTGCACAGTGCCGAAGAGGTTGGCAGCGTTGTCATTCAGGTATTCGACAATCGCCCCGTCTATCTGCGCGATGTGGCCGAGATTGCCGACACCGCAGAAGAGCCTGCCGATTATGTTCTTTTCGGCAGCGGCGCGGCTGCCAGTCACAGGGATGAACGGCTACGGCAATCTGCATCGCCGCTACCCGCCGTCACCCTCGCCATCGCCAAACGCAAAGGCACGAACGCGATTGAAATCGCCGATCAGGTCATCGAAAAAGTCACCGAGTTGCAAGGCCAATTGATTCCTGCGGAGGTTGCGGTGCAGGTGACGCGCAACTACGGCGAGACAGCAAGCGAAAAGTCTAACGAGTTGTTATTGCACATGCTCATCGCCATTGCCTCCGTTTCGGCGTTGATATGGCTAGCGCTCGGATTGCGCGAATCGGGTATTGTGGCGACGGCCATTCCGGTCACCTTGGCATTGACGTTAGCGGTCTTTTATTTCTACGGCTATACGCTCAATCGCATCACGCTGTTTGCCTTGATCTTTTCAATCGGCATTCTGGTTGATGATGCCATCGTCGTAGTGGAAAACGTCGTGCGCCATTACCGCTTGCCAGAAAATCGCGGGCGACCAATTCAGGAGATTGCTGTCGAAGCTGTAGACGAAGTCGGCAATCCGACGATATTAGCCACCTTCACAGTCATAGCCGCCATCATTCCCATGGCGTTTGTGAGCGGATTGATGGGGCCGTATATGCGACCGATACCAGTGGGCGCATCGGCGGCGATGATCTTTTCGTTGATTGTCGCTTTTCTGGTCACGCCCTGGGCAAGTCTTCGACTGCTCAATCCCGCAGCCCATCTTGCTGATATGGGTGCGGAACGCAGCGAAGGGCGTTTGACCTTGCTCTATCGCCGGGTGATGGGGCGCTTGATTCACGACTGGCACTGGCGCTACGGGTTTCTGACTGCTGTCGTCATCTTGCTGCTCTTGTCAGTCTCGCTGTTTGCCGTCAAAGCGGTGAAAGTAAAGATGCTGCCTTTTGATAATAAGAGCGAGTTTCAGGTAATCATTGATTTGCCGGAAGGCACAACGCTCGAACAGACGGCAGCCGTCACCCGCGATATTGGCCAATACCTTGGCAGCGTGCCCGAAGTCACGGACTATCAGATGTACGTCGGCACGGCCTCGCCCTACAACTTCAACGGGCTGGTGCGCCATTACTTTTTGCGACACGGCGCGAATGTTGCAGACATTCAAGTCAACCTCTTACCGAAGGGCGAACGTGCGGCGCAGAGTCACGAGATTGCCAAACGTGTGAGGCCGGAGATTCAGAAGATTGCCGCCCGCCATGCAGCGCGCGTCAAAGTGGCCGAAGTGCCGCCCGGCCCGCCCGTTTTGCAAACTCTGGTAGCCGAAGTTTACGGCCCCGACTATGCCCGCCAGATCGAAGTCGCGCGCCGGATCAGAGACATCTTTGATCGCACAGACAGCGTGGTGGATGTGGATTGGTATGTCGAAGACGAGCAGAGCAAGTTTCGCTTTGTCGTGGACAAAGCGAAAGCCTCACTCAACGGTGTGACCGCCGAACAGATCGCAGCGACGCTCCGCATTGCGCTGACGGGCGCGCAGGTCGGCATTCTTCACCAACCGCTGGAGAAGGAAGATGTGCCCATCGCATTGCGACTGGCGCGTGCCGAACGGTCGAGCCTCGTAGACCTCAAACAGATCAACGTCATCGGTCAGCGCGGCAATTCAGTGGCGCTCGGCGAACTGGTGCGCATCGAAGAACAGAGCGCCGAAACGAGCATCTACCATAAAAACCTCATGCCGGTTGTCTACGTGACCGGCGATGTGGCTGGTAACGAAGAGAGTCCCGTCTATGCCATCTTGAAATTGAACGAAGCGCTAGACGAATTGCGGTTGCCGGAAGGCTACGAGCTGGAACGGTATGTAGCGACGCAACCGTTTTTGGCCGACAAATTGGCAATGAAATGGGATGGCGAATGGCACATCACCTATGAAGTCTTTCGGGATTTGGGCATCGCCTTTGCAGCCGTGTTGATTCTGATTTACATCCTCGTAGTCGGTTGGTTTCAGTCCTTCAAGACGCCTGTAGCCATTATGGCGGCGATCCCGTTTTCGCTGGTTGGCATCCTTCCGGCGCACGGGCTAATGGGCGCATTCTTTACGGCGACTTCGATGATCGGTTTCATTGCCGGAGCCGGAATTGTGGTTCGCAATTCGATCATTCTCGTTGACTTCATCGAGTTGCGCTTGCACGAGGGGATGCCGCTTGCGGATGCCGTTGTGGATGCAGGCGCGGTGCGGTTTCGCCCCATGCTGTTGACGGCGGCGGCGGTCATCGTCGGTTCGGCTGTGATGCTTTTCGATCCGATTTTTCAAGGGCTGGCAATTTCGCTGATGGCCGGTGAAGTCGCTTCGTTACTCCTCTCGCGTATGACAGTGCCGATTCTCTACTACCTCAGCGAACGCCGCCAGCACGAGCCGCCGGAAGCGGAAGAGGCAGAAGAAGAAGAGGAGACTGTCAGGGCCGATTCCGAAGCGTCTATCGGATAGCCTTCAACCGCCGCTTGCTTTCCGCTGCTGAGGGTTCAGGTTTTTTCCACTCGCACGGCGGTTACTTTGTACTCCGGCGCGCTGACCAGGTTGTCGCGGTGCGGGCTGGTGACAAGATTCAAAAATACTTGCGGATCGTGAAAGGTTGCGAAGAGTTGACCGCGCTTAACGGCTGAATGGATCCGCACGGGCAGCACGGTTTGGCCATAGCGGCTGCACAAGCGCACGCGCTCGCCGTCATAGAGATGTAGACTATCTGCGTCGGCGCTACAGATTTGCAATTCATCAGTCGGGCGCAGTTGATGGTTGCGTGTGCGCCCGCTCATGGTCGCAGCATTGAATTGATAAAGCGTGCGCCCGGTCGTCAGTAAAAAGGGAAACTCTTGGCTCGTCGTTTCCTCAGTCGGTTGATAGGCGATGCAACGCCATGCGGCTTGTTTGCCCATTGAGAAGCCATCAGTGTGCAGTCGTTCTGTTCCCGGATGATCTTCTGAAGGGCAAGGCCATTGCAAACCCGCTTGCTCCATGCGCGAGTAGGTGATGCCGTAACTGTCCGGCCATACGGCGCGCACTTCGTTCCAAATCTCTTCGGCAGAATGAAAATCGAAGGCTTCGCTTTTGCCCATCGCGCGAGCGACCGCGCAGATGATTTGCCAATCGGTTTGCGACTCTCCGAGCGGTTCGATGGCTTTGCGAATGCGCTGCACGCGGCGTTCGGAGTTCATGAAGGTGCCGTCTTTTTCAAACGACGAACAGGCGGGCAAAAAGACTGTGCCGAACTCTTTCGCCGTTTCATTCAAAAACAGGTCTTGAACGATGACCAGATCAATCGCTTGCAATGCCGCGTGCGTCGCGTTGGCGTTGGCATTGCTCAACAAAACATCGTAGCCAATCGCCCACAGGGCTTTCAGGCTGCCGCGCCGCGCCGCATCCATCATTTCGATTTGATTCAGTCCGTGCGTTGGCGAAATCGTCGCACCCCAATACGTTTCAAACTGCGCTTTCGCATCTTTGATCGAAACGCTGCCGGTCAGAATGCCCGGATCGCAACCCATGTGCGCCGCGCCTTGAACATTGTTCTGTCCGCGTAAAGGATTGACGCCCGCGCCGACCTTGCCGAGATTGCCGGTCAACAGAGCGAGGTTGACGACGCACATCACGCCCTCGGTGCCTTGCGTGTGTTCGGTTACGCCGAGCCCGTGAAAACTCATTGCCGGTTTGGTTGTCGCATAAAGGTGTGCTGCTTGCCGAATCTGTCGAGCTTCGACACCGCAAATCTCCGCGACGCGCTCCGGCGCATAGTCTTTGACGAACGCGCAAAAGGCTTCCCATCCGGCGACACGCTCGCGCACGAAAGCGTCGTCATAACGACCCTCTTCGATAATCGCGCAGGCCAGCGCGTTGAGCAGCGGCACAGTGGTTCCGGGTCGCAGTTGCAAATGAATATCGGCGTAGCTCGCCAGTTCGATGCGGCGCGGGTCAATCACGATCAGGCGCTCGCCCTGTCGCACGGCTTGCTTGATGCGCTCGCCGACGATGGGATGATTCTCTGTCGGATTCGCGCCGACGATGGGCATGGCTTGGGTCTGTTCGATGTCGTCGAATGAGTTGGTCGCAGCGCCGGTTCCGAGCATGGCTTTCATCGCCGCCGCCGTCGGCGTGTGACAGACACGGGCACAGCAATCTACGTTGTTCGTACCCAAAGCGAGGCGCGCAAATTTCTGCGCCAGATAATTCTCTTCATTTGTCGCCCGCGATGAACCGAGCAGGGCAACGCTATCCGCGCCGTGCTGTTCAATAATCTGTTGTAAGCGTTCCGCTGTGTAGCGGACTGCCGCTTCCCATGACACGACTGCCCACTCGCCGTCTTTACGAATCATTGGCTTCGTGACCCGATCCGCAGCGTGAACGAAATCGAAAGCGTAGCGGCCTTTGACGCAGAGATGCCCTTTGCTTACGGGCGCATCGAGCGCCGGTTTGATAGTTACGATGCGTTGCTCTGCGACTCCGACATTCATTTCGCAGCCCGTACCGCAGTAGGGGCAGGTCGTCTTCGTCCACTGTTGCGGGGCGGGCAGAGTGAAAGCCGTTTGATCTTCGAGCGCCCCTGTTGGACAGGTGTCAACACAAGCGCCGCAACTGACGCAAGAACTGTCAAGCAAGGTGGTATGCGAATCCGGCAAGATGCGCGTGCGATCACCGCGCTGCCATACTTGCCAGACGAATTGGCCTTGCACTTCATCGCAGATGCGAGCGCACCGATAGCAATATATGCACTGCCGCATGTCTACGCGAATATACGGATGCGTCGCGTCCTGATACGGCGCAGAAGAGGGGAAGGGATGAAGGGATGGAGGAGAAGCCTGTGCCTGAGAAGTGGTCGCTCGGTCGGCTTTATTTGAGTTCTCCTTCTCCTGCTCTGCCGTTATCGTGTCCCCTGATTCTGTTGCTCTCTTGCCCGCCGCTTCTGCTTGCTGCGCGCTGCCGAGATAGTCACGCAGATAGCGATGAAACGGTTTGTCAGGAAAGCGCGCGCGGGCGGCAGCGGGATAGTCGCGCGCTAAGAGTTTCAACAATGTCCGGCGTTCGGCTTCGAGTTCGGGCGTATGCGTTTCAATCTGCATGCCATCGGCAAGCAGCGTGTTGCACGAGGTAAGGGGACGCGCTGCGTGATGCACATCTACGATGCAAAGACGACAGCCGCCGTACGGCTGCAAGCGTTCGTCGTGGCACAAAGTCGGCACCGCGATGCCGACACGTTCAAGCGCCGCCAATATCGAGATGCCATCTTCAAATTGGTAAGCCTGTTGATTGATCGTCACGCGAAGCATGCTCGTAACTCCTCTGCATAATACAGGGCTGCCGAGCGCGCGAATTCGGCAAGCCCGGTTCCAAGTCCGCACAGACTCGTAGCCGCAAGCGCCGCGATGATCTCCTCGTGTTCGATCATTGCCGAAGCCGGAAGCCTGCCGCCCGCAATGACGGCGCGGAATAGCTCTTCGATGCGCCGACTGCCCAAACGACAAGGCGTGCATTTGCCGCACGATTCGTAAGCGCCGAAATCGAAGACGTGATGGAGCAATTCGGCTAGGGAAGTCTGGTGGTCGAAAGCGATCACCCCGCCATGCCCGACGCTCGCGCCGATGGCGTGCAACTCTTCGAATCCGAAGCGCACATCGAATAAGTGCGGCGGAATGATTCCGGCGAGCGGGCCGCCGATGATGACCCCTTTGATTGCGCCGCTGTGCAATCCGCCTCCCAATCTTTCTACGATGTCGCGCACCGGGATGCCGAATTCGATTTCATAGAGTCCGGGTCGGCGAAAGAGCGAATTGAGCGAGACGACTTTCGTGCCCCGACTATGGGAAAACCCCAGAGCGCGATAAGCGGTTGCGCCATGACGAATGATCCAGGGAATCGAAGCGAGCGTTTCGACATTGTTGACGAGCGTCGGTTTTCCCCATAACCCGTGCGTTGTTGGATAGGGTGGGCGCGGTCGGACTTCCGGGCGTCTGCCTTCGATGGCATTGAGGAGCGCGGTTTCTTCGCCACAAACATAGCTACCCTGTCCAATAACGATCTCTATGTCGAACGAGAAATTGTGCGAAAGAATGGCGTTGCCGAGACGATGTGCTAGCCGCGCTTCCTCTATTGCCTGTCGGAGGCGCGTATGCGCGAGCGGATATTCTTGCCGCAGATAGATGTAGCCGCGCTGCGCGCCGATGGCATAGGCGGCGATGGTCAGCGCCTCAATGAGGGCGTGCGGGTCGTCTTCCATCAAGGAACGATCCACATACGCGCCGGGGTCGCCTTCGTCGGCATTGGCGATGACGAATTTGGTGGCCACCTGTTCTTGACAGACTGCACGCCACTTTTTGCCGGTAGGGAAACCTGCGCCGCCGCGCCCTCTGAGACCGGCGGCTTCGATTTCGCTGACGATCTCTGTCGGAGATTGGCGCAACGCTTTTTCGAGTGCCTGATAGCCGCCTTGCGATTGATACTGTGCGAGCGTCGGCGCGCCGCCGCGTGCCAAGCGATGGAGAATGACTGACTCCGGCGAAGCGACATGGACAGGCGGACGGGACAGATCGCTAGCGGCGGCGGGCGCAGAAAAACAACTGCCGAGGCAGTAGGTACGTTCGGTCTGCGCGCAAGCCTGTTGCCATCGCGCTTCGTTTTGGTGACGGGCGACGAAGCAAGCGGTTCCCTGACAAACTCGCCCTGTCATGTCGGCACTCGAAAAGTGATAGAATGATTTGACCGGTGTAAGAGGCGCGGACTGGCGCGGCGGATTCATCCGGCAAATTCTCCTTTGGCCGTCCGGCGAAAGCGCAACAAGGTGATTTCACCGTCGCTCGATTCGATCTCTAACGCTTCGTCTTCGCCCTCCTCATTTTGCTTGACCTGCACACAGGTCGGCGAGG
This sequence comes from uncultured Clostridia bacterium, assembly GCA_964468725.1. Taxonomy (GTDB): domain Bacteria; phylum Acidobacteriota; class Blastocatellia; order UBA7656; family UBA7656; genus CAYXVU01. The sequence goes on along the minus strand of CAYXVU010000030.1, from coordinate 30,385 downwards.
TGATGGCGTGGGTGATGCCGGAATTTGGCTGATTGCCAAGTCGAATTTCCAAACGATTTTCGTTGTCTTTCACATCGGCGCTGATGCCAACAAAGGGTAAGCGTTCGGCTTCGGTTTGCGCGCCGATGTCGGATTGTAAGACTTCGATGGTGGCAAGCCAGCCTTCGTGGCGTTTGCTGAAGCCATCAAAAAACTCGACCCATTGATCGCGCGGAATCTCTTTGGTTGCCATGATCGAACCTCCTTCTTGACCGTGACGAGAGGCAAGCGGCGAAGGGTTACCCTCCATCACGGCTGTCCGTCTGGGTGTAGCCTGAGCGAGAAGCTGGCAGACCTCTTCATCCGTTGTCTGCGAAAAATCTTCATACCAGCCGCTGACGCTCTGCAAATTTTCGGGCAGATAGATCGCCACCATCTCGTCAACTTGGGCTTTGATTTCGTAATAGGTCGCCAGCGGGGCTACCGGAACGGCCACCACCAAGCGGGCGGGGTTTTGCTGCCTAAGCGCGGCGATGGCAGCGCGCATGGTCGAACCGGTTGCCAGCCCGTCATCAACCAAAATCACGGTGCGACTTTCAAACTGTAGCGGCGCACGCGTGCCGCGATAAGCGCGCATACGACGTTCAAGTTCGATCTGTTCTTTCGCTGTGACCGCTGCAATCGTTGATGCAGACGGGCGCAAGTAGCGCACAACATCTTCATTGAGCAGGCGCAGCCCACCGGCGGCAATCGCGCCCATCGCTAACTCTTCGTGGCCGGGTACGCCGAGTTTACGAACCACAAAAACATCAAGCGGCAGCGCGAGCGCGAGCGCGATTTCATAAGCGACCGGCACACCGCCGCGCGGCAGTCCGAGCACCAACCCGTTGACACAGTGGCGATACTGCGCCAACTTTTTTGCCAGTTGCCGACCGGCGACGTGACGATTGGTGAAGACCTTGCTCATGTCCCTCGTCTCAGTGACAGTCGGGTCGAGCCGCTTGCCGCCCGCCGGATAAGCGATTCACAAACTTGCGGTCAATCTCTGTGCCACCAGATGCGCGCCAGTTTATTTTCGTGTGAAAAGCCATAGCGCACTTCCCCGCCATAAGCCTTTTCGAGCGCGTGACCGAGCCGTTGCGCCAGACGTTCGGTCGTCGTCGTGATGGTGACGCGCTCGCCGTCCTCCTTATCAATCTTCAAGATTCGCGCCAGCGGATTGCCGCTCTTGGCGCGTTTGGCTTCGTTGAGCAGCAGGCGCTCGACCTCTTCGTAGTGAGCGTTTTTAAATTGGCCGTCAAGGTAGAGAAAGCCGCCGGGCACGCCCTCACGCGCCTGCAAACAGGCCGGACAGGTCACCCGTTGCGCAGGCTTCCATTCTAGAGCTTTCTCCTTAACCCGCGTGGCATTGTACCAGCGGCGGTTTTTATAGATGGAGCCGCAGGATTCACAAAGCAACGGTTCGGCAGGAGCGCGGCGAGTTTGATGGCCTTCTATGTGATCAACTCGCTTGGTGAAGGTCGTATTGGTGTAGCGCTTTTGGGTACGCATGATTTCACCTCCGGGTAACGATGAACCGAGCAGGCGAAAGCAAGTCACAAGGTCGGCATGTTCATCTCGCCTTCGACGCTGGCCTGACAGTCAACGCAGAGCGCGACTGCCGGATTGAGGTCGAGGCGTTTGGAAGAAATCTTCTTGCGACAACGAATGCAAAATCCATAGGTGCCGGTTTCGATACGCGCCAATGCCCTGTCAATCTGCCTCACTCGTTGCAATAGCGCGTCACGATGCTGATACTCGACATCGCGGATTTCATCTTCTGCAGCATCGTCGCGTTCCTGCCAACCTTCGGCCAACTCTTCGCCCGGCTGATGCTCGGCCATAAGCTCCGCTTGAATCTTTTGCTTCTCTTCGGTCAATCGCTTGCGGATGGACTCACGGAGCGACGCGTCTCGGTTCATCTGATGATTTGCTGCCATGATGATTACCTCAATTTTATGACAAGCAACCGGTATGCCTGCTACAAATCCCTAGGAATTCCTCTTGCGGGTTCGGCGAATGGGGTGAATCACACAGCGATTGCGAAATATCACGCTGACGGGTCTTATCGAGGGTTGGCCATCACAACAACGTATCAGCGTGCGCTTCGTCAACGGCTTCTGTCCACAGGCGGCGAGTAGGCCATCGCCGCCGGGCTTCTTTCCTGTTCAAACCTGCCGGACAGGTAACCGAGCGCGCAGGGAACAACCCTTCGCGCGAGGCTTCTCTCCGTTAAGGCAGCGGTTCCTTTGCGCCTTCGATCTGCCTGATCTTGAGATAGAGGAGCAAAGCGAGAAACAGGATGAAGAACAACGAGACGCCCAGCCCCTTTCGTCTGAAGCTCCACTCATCGAGAGCGGCTTCTCCCGCCTGATGGCCTTTATCCGCTACTTGCAACCCCGGACTGATAACCTGATCTACTTCGGCCATAGAGACGGAGTGGACGAGAACGCGCGCGTGTGTGAGAGCGTCTTTCGCCTGACTCATCTCAAACTTTGATCGGCTGACATCCATGCCAGCGCGTTCGGCCTTGCTGAGAATCTCGAAAGCCTTTTCGATACGGGCTGCTAGCGTATCCATTTGCCCGCGTATCTGTTCGGCTGCCTGATAGCCTCGGTCTCCTTGAGAATGGCACTTCACGCAGACCGACCTTTCCCCCACGCCGATCATCTCATCATCCGGCTGCACAATATCGTGATGGCGATGGCACTGCGCGCACTCGCTCAGTTGCCGGGCATCAAAGATCGCTTTGTGAACGCTGCCGCGAAACAGTTCCGACTGGCGCACGTGACACCCGCCGCACACATTAGCGACGGAGGTGATGCCGGGAGGCGTCGCGCCATGGTTGCCGTGACAATCATTACAAGTCGGAGCCGACAGGTCTTGACGCTCCAATAACGACCGCGCATGAACGCTCGTCTTATATTTGGCATATTGATCGTGCGGAATCTTGTAGCTCTTCATGTAATCGGCATTGGCGTGACAAGCGGCACAGGTCTCTGCGACATTGAGCGGATACACTTTGGATAATGGGTCTGTAACGGCGCGCACGCCATGGCTGCCATGACAACTGATGCAAGTGGCGACCTGCTGATCTCCTGTCTGCAACAGCTTTCCATGCACGCTGGTAAGATACTCTTGCTCCTGATCAACCCGCAGTGTGGGATTAAATTGCTTCATCCTCTCGGCGTTGCTGTGACACTTGCCGCAAAAAGCCGGAATGTCTCGCGGTTTCGGGCGACCGATGAACCCTTTGAAAGGACTCATCGCTCCGGCTGGATCATCAAGCGTCGCATCGCCGCCGTGACAATCGACACAAGAGAGGCCGCGAGAGCGATGAATATCCTCCTGCATCAGCCCTGCCGCTTCCGCCAGCGGCCCTTCCATTTGTGCGTGACAATCCAGGCAGGAATCTTTTTTCTGCGCCGCTCCGGTGACCCAGAGTGTCAGTAAGAGGGTCGCCGCCAACAGCCATTTCACGCGACGCACGGCTGCCGTTCGGCGCTTCATTTGCCGCTTACTCATAACGGCCTCCTTCAAGCCAGATAGCCGATGACCGTCATCGCTACGATATAAATGACCACCACAACCCCGAAGAGGGAGAAGAGCAAACTTCTCTTGCGATTGCGATGCGACAGGTCGAGGAAGGGCACGAGCAGCCAAAAAAGCCCTCCCATCGCAAATGCCAAAATGGCTAGCACCTCGCCATCAACGACTAAAACTTTGGCCGGGATTCGCTTCAGCGTCTCGAACATAAAGAGGAAATACCACTCCGGCCTAATCCCCGCTGGAGCGGGCGCAAAGGGGTCAGCCTTCTCGCCGAGTTCTCCGGGAAAGAGCGCCGCCAATGCCGCCAGAGCGCCCACCGCCAGAACCCAACCGATGAGGTCACGAAGCAAGAAGTTCGGGAAGAACTTCATGGTCTTTGCAGGTTGTCCGTCTGCCGTTGGCGGGGCGCTCATCCCATGTTTCTGCACCAGCAAGACATGAAGACCGATCAGACCCGTCGTCAGCGCCGGAAGCACCGCCACATGAAATCCGAAAAAGCGCGTCAGCGTAGCGCCGGTAACTTCATCGCCTCCGCGCAGAAATCGCAGCAGGAACTCGCCGACGATGGGAACGACGCCCGCAATATCGGTTCCGACTTTGGTGGCAAAAAACGCCAGCTTATTCCAGGGCAGCAAGTAGCCGCTGAACCCGAATCCCAGCACGATGAACAACAGCAGGGTTCCGCTCACCCAAGTCATTTCACGAGGTTTTCTGTAGGCCTTCAGAAAATAGACGCTGAACATGTGAACGAACATCACGGCGATCATCAAATTGGCCGACCAACTGTGAATTGAGCGAATCAACCAGCCAAACTGCACGTCGGTCATGATGAATTGCACGCTCTCGAAGGCATTTTCCGCGCTCGGGCGATAGTAGAGTAGCAACAAAATTCCCGTCGCTACCTGAACGGCGAAGAGAAAGAGCGTCATGCCGCCGAAGTAATACCAGATGGTGTGGCCATGCAGAGGAACGACCTTTTCGCTCGCCAATTCTTTGAGTGCGGAAAGGCCGAGGCGTTCGTCGAGCCAGAGTTGTAGACCTGCGGTTTTCATATCGGCCTCACGATTTCGAAACGATGATGTCATCGCCTTGAACATTTACCGTGAACTCCTCCAGCGGGCGGGGCGGCGGGCCGCCGATGTTTTGACCCGTTAAGCTGTATTGCCCGTTATGACAAGCGCACCAGATGATCTTTTGGTCAGGCTGATATTGAACGATGCAATCGAGATGCGTGCAGGTGGCCGAAAAAGCTTTCCACTCTCCCGCAGAGGTGCGAATCAAGATGCCCGGCTGATTGCCGAATTTGAAGATCTGCCCGCTGTTGAGGGCAATCTCTTTGGGGTTACCGGCGACCACCGAATTTTGCGTTGCTTCGACAACCTTGGGCGGGATCAAAAACTTGACCACCGGATAAAAGATCGCCATCACCGTCGCGCCGACGCTGGTTCCCAACAGATAGTTGAGAAGCTTTCTGCGGCTGCTTTCCGGGGGCTGGGCGGACTTCACCGACTCCCCATCTGCACGTTCAGTTGAGGTACTCATAATCAAGACTCCTTTATCAATCCGTCGTGACAAAGAGCTTTGCTGGCCACCGAGCAGCAACCTGATCGGTGGTGACTAATTTTGAAACCCGTCCGGATGACAGGTGGAACAGAAATTCAGATTCGGAGATCGTCTGATTGCCCCTCGCGCGAGGTGGCAGTCTGAGCACTTCTGGCTCAAGTCTTTTACGTGAAAGGAGTGATCGAAAAGCTTAGATTTGAACGGCACTTTCTTTTTGAACACGACCGCGTGGCAACTCGTGCAGTAACTCGGATTGAGTTGCTGTTGCTGATGATGGCAATTGGCGCAGCCCTCTTGACCGAAGCGCACGACTTCGCCTTCCGCCTTCTCTTCATGCGGGCGATGGCAGGTCGCGCATTCGAAACCGGCGTTGACGTGCGGTTTGTGAAAGAAGCTGAGGTTGAAAAACTTTCCGGACTGGAGCTCGATGCCTCTGTGACAGCGGAAACAGGAGCTTTCATACGCAGGCGATGACCAGCTTTTGGCCAACGGCGCGAGGTTTGCCTGCTGTCGGGCTTGGTTAATCAAATCGTGACTGGCTTCGATCAAGGCCAGAGCGTACTCAACATTGTGAGTGCCCACTCCTTGTTCAACAAGTTGGATGTTAGCCCAGGCGTCGGCGAGCGGCCCGGCTTCCGGGTGCGCGGAACCGGATTGGCGCGCCTGTGCATAGACCGCTTTGATCTGTGACAATCGCTCTCCGATCAGCGTCTTCCAGCGATCCAGCATCTTGTTGTAGCGCGGCCCGTGACAGGCCATGCAACTCACGTCATTCGCTTTCAAGACCTTTGACCGCCCTTGATTGGTTGGCAATACGTGGCAGCCCCCGCAACTCACCCCGGCGGTAAACATCACGCTTGGCATCGGAGGAACGCCCTTGCCTCCGACTCCTGAGTAAAGGTCGTTGGCAGCCGAGTGGCTGTCCCGATGGCACGAACCACAGGTCAACGATTGGACTGGTTGCGCGGGCGTGCTCTTATGCTGAATCTCCATGTGGCAATCGGTACATTCGACCTTATGCTCAGTCACATGTTTGTGATGAAGCAGTTGGGTCTCGCCAATCCTCTGAATCTTCGACAAGTCGTTATGACAGGTGTTGCAGCGTTCTCGCGGCACCTCGCCCTGTCCCTGAATGATTTGGGAATGGCAGGAAAAGCATTGCATGTTGAAGCGCTTCACATTGGCATGATCGAACGACAGATTGGCTTTGGTCATCACCTTATCGGGAACATCGTGGCATAGCGTACAGCGACCGGTTCCCTCGTTGAGTTGCTGACCCTTGAAATGGCAAAGAAAACAGGTGGCTTTCGAAACCGATATGTGGCTCCCTTGTTCGGTCTGCGCATGGCAGGTGGTGCAGCGCAGCTTTTCGCCGCCGCGCATCTCCGTCAAGTGCGGGGTGTGATTGAAGTGGGCATTCTCAAAGGTTTGTTTACCGACCAGCAACCGGCGCTCATGGCATTGCAAACAGGAACCATCTCCCACCTCTGCCCAAGGCTTTGTGCCATAGGTTCCGGTGAAGTAGCTGGAGACCATCGAGAGCGCTTCATACTTCTTGGCAAGCCCGGAAGTTACTCCTTGGGGAATGTGGCAATCAACGCAAGGAATGTTTTTGTGCGAGGAATGCTGCCACGAATTAAAGTATGGTTCCATGATGTGGCAGCTTCCGCAAAATTGCGACCGCGAGGTGACTTCCATTCCGGCAAAGATCGTGAGAATGAAGAGGCCGACAAACCATGAAAAAATAAACAGCAGTCTGCGCCAGCGCGCGCGAAAAGAGCGTCCCATCTGTTTGGCCTGCTCGCCGATGAAGGTCAGGACGGATTGGATACGCGCGTTCATAACCCCTTACTCCGATTCGCCAGCCGCTGTGCCGGTTTCACGCGCCCTGCGATACCTGATGATGGCCGCAACGCTGATGACGATATAGAACCAGATCAAAGCTAAAACCAGATAGCGGCCACGAAAATCGCCCACCTTACCTCGGATATCGGATTGCGTCTCGGTGGCGATGGAACGCGCCCTTCGGGTCAAGTCTTCAACCGTGTCTACGGATAAGCTATGGCTCAAGGGTCTGGCCTCTAACAGATAGGTCGTCGCATCCGATAGGCGGGCTTCATAGTCCCTGACATCGAGAGGGATCTGCCGGGCTTGTTCAATGGCCTGCTTCGCTCCATCCAACTCGGCTTGGGCTTGTGCAAAGAGAGTCTGTATGGTCTTGCCCGCTGTGGTTTGCGGCGAGCCTTGCGCGTGGCACTGATCGCAACTTGACGACCACAGGTCAAGCTTAGCTGGCTCGATCCGATGATTGCCATGACAGGCGGCGCATTCCGCTTGTCCGGCTGCCGCAAGGGCTGTTTTATGCGGGCTTTGACGAAACGCCTCAAAGGTCTTCGTATGGCACTGGCCGCAGACTTTCGCCACATCTCCGATGCCGGGCGGAGCCGCACCGTGCGTTCCGTGACAAGTGGCGCATTCCGGCGCTTGGCGGTTGTGCTTCTTCAGCAACGCCTGACCATGCACCCCTTCCATATATTCGGTGACAACCGTAGCGGAAAGGTTGGAGCCTTTCAGCAGTTCAGCATTGCCATGGCAGCGACCGCAGGTTTGTGGAATGTTGTCGCGGTAAGTAGCGCTCTTGGGTTGGTTCGGCGACAGCACTGCATGCGCGCCGTGACAATCGGTGCAAATCGCCACGCGATTGTCGCCTTGCAAAAACTTCTTTCCGTGCGAGGAGGTGAGATAAAGGGCATGCTGATCGGTCGGAATTCCGTACGGCTTCATCTTCGCCGGGTCGGCATGGCAGCTTGAGCAGAGGTCAACGATCTGTTTGCGGCTCAATGCTCTGCGGAAGTCTTTCGCGTGCCCGCCTTCGACAGTCTGCGCTTGCGGGTCGCCGCCATGGCAGTCCGCACAGTGGATTCCCGCTCGCAGATGCGAACTCTCTTGATACTCCACCTGCATTTGACTGTGACAAACGGTGCAGAAGTTTTCGCTCGATTCTTTGCTGATTCCCCAACTCCCTTGCCCTTTTACGCTGTCGAATCCAATCAGCAACAAGGCGAGGGTGAACAGCAGCGATACGGCGACCTTAAGCTGCATCGGCGCAGAGCCTCCGAACCGTTTCTTCAGTTTCTCTATCGTGACGCTCATCATCCTCTCCGGTAGCCAATGAACATCAGCACGATGACCAGCAACAGGAACAACAGAGCCAAAGCGGCTGAAACCGGCCTCTTTTTCAACTCTCGATGCGCGGAACGCTCAAGGAAAGGAAAAGCAATCAGACCGAAGAGAAACAACAGCAAGAGGCTGCCAGCCAGCCAGTGCGGCAGCAGATCAAGGAGCGAAAAGGCGGGCATCAAAAACCAGAGCGGGCGAATGCCTTTGGGGCTGTCAAACGGATCCGCCTTCGCCCAAAACGGCGAGGGAAAGATCGTGCTCATCGTTAAGACAACGCCGAACAACAGCAAGAACATGACCGCCAGTCGCAGCAGATGATCGGGGTATAAGGGTCTGGCTGCCTCATCTTCAGATAGCGAACTCAATCCGACGCGGCGCACGGTCGCAAAGTGGAGGTAGAAGAAGAAGAGCATCAGCAACGGGATAACGATCACATGGAGAACATAAAATCGCGTGAGCATGGCCGACGAAATTTCCAGCCCCCCGACGATATAGGCGAAAACGATTCCCACAAGCGGCAGTGCGCTGATGACCTCTAACCCGCGCGTCACCGACCAGTAGGCTTGCTGATCCCACGGCAACAGCGTGCCCGTCAGCGCCTCTTGGGTAGAGAGAAAGAAGAGAATGGCGCCGAAAACCCAGAACAGCTCGCGCGGTTTTTTATAAACCCCGTCAATGAAGAACCGCCCCAGTCGCACGATCAATAGGACAATAAGAAAGTTGCTCCCCCAATAATGCAGTTGATGAATAAACCAGCCAAACGTCACTTCGCGGACGATCAAGACGGTGCTCTCATACGCGGTCTCTGTAGACGGCTGATAGTAAAACGTCAGCAGCAGCCCGGTGATGGCCTGAAACCCAAAGAGTAAAAAGATCAACAGGCCAAGCTGATGACGCCCTTGCGTGTAGACGGGCAATTTGCGCTGAAACGCCTCTTTGAATGATGCGCGCAGCGGCTTGGTGAGATTGATCTCCCCATAGGAGAGGCCGAAGGTCGAGAAGAAAGAGAAGATTTCGGTCAGATTCAGACGCTCTTCCAACCAGGTGATGAGCTTACCGGATGCTGACATAGATGATCCCTCCTTTGACATCGGCCTGCAAAGGTTGCAACGGCTTGGGCGGCGGCCCGGCAACCACATTCCCGTTTACGTCAAAGGCTCCTTCGTGACAGGGACACAGCAACCTCCCGCTCTCTCCATCCCATTTGAGAATGCACCGTAAGTGAGTGCAGGTAGCAGGAAGCGCAACAAGTTGATCGTTGTCTGTGCGGATTACCCAGAACGGACGCTGCTCCAGCGGAACGAACTTCGCTCCGCCGATTTCGATCTCATCTACAGGCCCGACGCGTTTGGCCTTCTCCTCGAATGTCCGCACCCCAAGAGGAGCCTTGAGGTAAGAGATTACCACTCCGAGGAAAGCAAATCCCCAAATCCCTACGACAATCTTCAGCAGCTTTTCAATGAACGTTCTGCGCTCTTGTCCTGCTTCGGATTGCTTTTCTATCTCATTCAAGATTTTTTCTTCACTCGCCATCTTGGCCAATCCTCACTGGTTCGAGCTGGATGATCCGGCCATTCCCGATCTTGCAAGCTGTGACTCATACTATCGGGAATGACCGGACGAGAGAGCCATGATGCTGCTGAAGCGATGGGTTCGCAGTGATTGAATCTACCTGAAAACCTTTTGCCTGCTGTAGCCTGCGCTAACGTCTCGACGGCGACAAAGCCGCCCCCTTAACGCGACCTCTTAGGAGAACTTCGGCGTTGCCTCGGCGCTCTCCGATCTTTGCGATGAACGATCTTTCCAAACCGCTGATTTGGAATCGCCCAAGCGACTGTCAAGCGATGACAAGCGGCGGCAGGTGCGAGGTCAATTCCTACCTACTGTCGCTCACTTTTTCAGAGTCCGCACGAAACCAACTAAGGCTTTGCATTTATCGGCTCCGAGGCTCTTCTCGTAGCCCGGCATCTTGCCTTTGCCTTTGGCGATTACTTCATACAACTGTTCATCCGTCATCGCTTGCACCTCTGCGGAACTGAGATCACGCACCTTCATCGCTTTTCCGGCAGCCGTATTCCCGCTCCCGTCAGCCGCGTGACAACCTACGCATTTCGCTTTGTAAAGTGCCGCTGCCTCATCCGAGGCGTCGGCTGTTGTGCGCGGCGCGCTTGTAGTAAGAATTGCAATCGCAACCATGGCGATTGCGGCTATGAGAAAGAATAATTTCTTTGTTGAGTTCATGATCTGCTCTAACCTTTCCTGAAAGTAATTTCGCAACTACTGTTGATCGGCTTGTGCCGCTGAAGCCGCATCCTTTCGAGGTCATCGGAGAGCCGCCTTGCACATCGGCATCCCTGCAAAACCGTCTTCCTTGTCTATGCGAATCGCCTCATCAATCACTCAGGCGATTCGACAACTCCCGGATTAACCTTGAGCCACGTTTTTTTCGACCTTCTCCTGACGCTCCTCCGGGTAATCGCGCTGATCGTAGCCGAGATAAATTTGTCGCGGGCGCGCAATCTTCTGATCGGGGTCAAGGAGCATCTCTTCCCATTGGGCAATCCATCCGGAGGTGCGCGGGATGGCAAAGAGTACTGGGAACAGATCAACCGGGAATCCCATCGCTTGATAGATGATCCCGGAGTAGAAATCCACATTCGGATAGAGCCGCTTTTGTATGAAGTAGTCGTCTTGCAGGGCGATGCGTTCGAGTTCGAGCGCAATATCCAGCAGCGGATTTTTTCCGGTCACTTCAAATACTTCATCGGCGACCTGTTTGATGATGCGGGCGCGCGGGTCATAGTTCTTATAGACGCGATGCCCGAATCCCATGAGGCGAAACTCGCCCGCTTTGACGCGTTGGACGTATTCCGGCACGCGACTGACGGAGCCCACCTCTTTGAGCATTCGCAATACGGCTTCATTGGCGCCGCCGTGCAACGGCCCATAGAGCGCTGCCGCCGCTCCGGCAACCGCCGAAAAGGGATCGGCGTGCGAACTGCCGATGGAGCGCATGGCATTGGTGCTGCAATTCTGCTCGTGATCGGCATGCAGGATGAAGAGCACGTCCAATGCACGTTCGAGAGTCGGGTTCGGTTTGTACTTTACCTCCGTCATCTTAAACATCATGTTCAGAAAATTCCCCGTGTAACTCAGATCGTTGTCGGGGTAGACGTACGGCATGCCGACGCTGTGCCGATAGGCGAAAGCGGCTAGGGTGGCCATCTTGGCAATCAACCGATAGGTCTGCAAGCGGCGCGACTCCGGGTCCATAATCTCTTTGGCATCGGGATAGAAGGTGGATAGCGCGCCTACGGTTCCCACCAGCATGCCCATGGGATGAGCGTCATAGTGGAACCCATCCATGACCTTTTTAATATTTTCGTGAATGAAGGTGTGATGGGTGATGTTTCTGACCCACTCGGCGAGTTCGTTGGCCGTCGGCAATTCGCCATAGAGAATTAAGTAAGCAACCTCAAGATATGAACAGCGTCCGGCGAGTTGTTCAATCGGATAGCCGCGATAGCGCAGAATGCCTTTATCACCGTCAATGTAGGTGATGCGGCTCTTACACGACGCCGTGTTGGTAAAGGCCGGGTCATAGGTCATCAATCCAAAATCGTCGTCTGAAGTCTTGATCTTTCGCAAAGCGAGTGCCGAAATGGTGCCGTCTTCAATCGGAATTTCGTACTGCTTTCCGGTGCGGTTGTCGGTGATCGTTAGGGTAGCCTTAGTCATCGTCTCTCTCCTTCCCGTGCAGCAAAGTTTTCATCGGGAAGTGTATCATCTGTTCCCCCCTCGTCAGAACCGCCTGCGGTAAGGGACTAGACGGAAAAGTCGAGAGAAGGGCGGGGCGGCGATCGGTTGCGTTCGGTAATTCGCCAAACTCTTGCTGCCTCGTCGCCTCGCGCCCTCTCAACCGTCTGCCCGCAGCCGCAGGCGGGTTCGGGTCGCTTCTCTTACTCGCGCTTCGCCCCGCCGAAATAGAACTTCAACGAGGTGAAGGGCTGATGCGCTTGGTACTTCTGCACGTTGGGCACCCGCAGGCCGCCGAACCGTGTCGGGTCTATGAAATCGTAGAAGTAGCGGTCTTGGTAGTCGGAGTATTGATAGCCAACGACCCAATCTACGCGCCTATGTAACTTCACCGAAGCGCGGAAGCCCGACGTTTGATACTGATAGGGAAACGACGACAGCAACAGTTTCGGATCAAGCGCCTCTCGATCCTGTTGCCCGGCATCGTGATGAATCGCGTAGGTGGCAAAGAGCGAAACGTGCGACTCCGGGCGCACGAAGAGATTCACGTAGGCGTAGTTGTCTTTCACAAAGTACCGGCTCTGTCCTTCTTGACTCTGGCCGAGCAGGAAGAAGAGGACGACCGCTTGCGAGGTCAGATGCGTATGGGTGTAGCCCGAACTGAGGGAAAAGTTCCCATTCGGCATCCAATCTACAGCCGTCGTGAAGATGCGACTATTGACATCCACCCCGAATTCGCGCGGCGGCGTGCCCTCAATCATTGAGGGGTTGGTGTTGTCGCGGGTCAAAAGCGACGCATGCACGGTGAGCTTGTTGGTCGGTTTGACCATCGTTCGCACGCGCAGGTTGGTGAAGTCGTAGTTGTCCACGCGGGTGAAGACGTTATCGGCTTCGCCGCGCTCCATATCGAAATAGAGCGTCCACAGTTTGAGCGGCTTGGCACGGAACCCCCAGAAGATCGTATTGGTGCGATTGTCAAAGGTTTCAAAGCTGGGCGGCTCTTCCGATGGCGCGTTGAGGTTTTCGTCTATTCCTTCTAACTCGATGCGGCGATCCGAATAGCGATGGCCGATGTAGGCGCCAAATCGCGGATGGAAGTCATAGCTTGCTTCGACTGTGTTGAGGGCGCGCCGATAGAAGGTTTTGCGATAGATGAGCGTGTCAACCCTCGTCAACGGCAACGGCGTTTGATTAGCGCGCGTGCGGTCAAGAATTTCGTTGAGCAGATGCCCGCCGGTAATGCGAAAGGCGTTGATGCTGAAGGTGTTCGACAGCCGCAGCCGGTCGGTCACAAACCCGGTTACGGCGAAATCGCCAATCCCGTTCGGGCGTTTCGAATCCCCGTTGATGGTGAAGCGGTCGAGAAGGACGTTGTTGCCCGAAAAGTCTTTGCCGGTGATCGTTTCGATAAAGCCGAACTCCGCCGTCGAGCTTTGATAGACATAGCGTCCGGTGATGTCTACGCGATTCTTGATGTTGGTGTGCAGGTTGAAGCGCGAGTACGAGGTGCGCCCGCGCATCGGGAAATCGCGTTCAAAAGTGGTCAGCGCCGATTGATTGAGCGGATTGTTGCCGACATTCGGCTCTTCGATGAAATACCGCGTATCCTCTTTGGTGTAGCGCCAGCCTTGTTGAAACGAGAGATCGAGCACCCAGAGTTTGCCCTCAGCGCCGACCCGATAATCATTGGCGTCTATGCGGGTTGGCGAGAGCACGGGGAATTCGTCGCGCGCATAATCGTAAGTGATGGTTCCGTCGCCGTTGTTGCGCGCCAGCGAGTAGCCGACGTTGAAACTCACCTTGCGATTCTTCGGCAAGATCGTGAGATCGAAGTCGCCGAGTTTGAGGGTGGTGTTCGAGGTGTGCTGTTGCAAGGCCAGATTCGACAGGCTGTTGACGTAATCAATATGCCGATAGTTGGCATCAAAGCGATACCACTTATCTTTCTCGACATTGATGCGCAGGTATTGATTGGGGTCGCCCCCCCAGCCATAGGAGTTGACCATCAACGAGTCAAAGAGCTTGCCGCTTGTGCCGTTGGCTTCCATCAGCAGGCTGGAGTTAAAGAGGCGAAATCCGGGATCGTAGTTGAGGTCGCTGCGATACTTCGTCGCATTGCCATCCACACTGATGCCGCGCACGCCGAGTTCGATTGTCGAACTGACCGTATATGGCTCAAGCGCTTTGCCGGGGTCGGATTGACTCTGTTGCGCGTAAGCGAAATTGGTGATGCCGAGCACGAAGACCAGCAACATCGAGGTGATTTTCATTTTGGTTTCCATACCGTCTGCTCCTCCTTTTCTGATGTCTGAGCGGCTTAGCGGAAGAAGAAGGGGTGGCTGTTCGACCCGTGAATTTTTGCATGGCACGTCGTGCAGTTTTGGAACCGCAAGGTGGCCTGATTATGGAAGCTGGGGGTATTGGGAGCGCCGATCTCTTCGGTGTTGGTATGGCACTCGATGCAGAGTTGGTTGATCTGATTGCGTTTGAGCATCTTGGGATTGCTGGCGCCGTGCGGATTGTGGCAATAGGTGCACCCTTCGACCTTCAGCGGCGCATGTTCATAGACGAACGGCCCTTGCTTGTCGGTGTGGCACTTAATGCACGCGATATCGCCGCCAACGGCCAAACGGGTCTGTTTCTGCTCGAATCCGCCATGCGGGTTATGGCAGTCGTTGCACTTCATCGCGCCTTCCAGCACCCGATGGTGAAAGGGCATGGTGAAGGCCGATTTGGTTTCGTTATGGCATTCGAAGCAGAGTTGCGGTTGATCGTTTTTCAGCATCTTGACCTGTAACGATTCGTCTTTCACCGGCGTGGTGTCGCTTCTGAACTTCGCCGGTTCGGCTGGCGAGATGTGCAACTCGCCGTGCGGCGAGTGACATTGAGTGCAGCCGACATCGTTACGATAGTGAGTGCCGCGAATGTAGTTGTTGTGGTCTTCTTTGCCGGAGTGGCACTTCAGACAGGTGTCAGAGATCTGTTTTTGGCTGTCGTTTGCAAAGGTGCGAATCAAGGATTTGTCTCCCCCCGCGTCAACGTGCGCTTTACCAGCGCCGTGGCAGGCTTCGCAGCCTTGCTTCTCCTCTTTCCACCCGGCGTCTTTGAGTTTGGCGTGTGCGGTTCGGGCAAATTTGTTGTAATGATCTTCGTGGCACTGCTTACAGGTTTCGCTGCCGACATAATTTTGCGGGTTGTTGTTGGCGAAAGGCGCAGGAGCGTTGGCTTTCTCAACATAGTTGGCGGGGCTGGAGAGCGAAACCGACGCCAGCCAGAAGAAACCTGCGATTGCCCAGCCGCCAACGAGAATCACTTTAGTCGTTTTTATGAATTGCATACCTGTGCCTCCTGTTGATCTGTTCGACGGCCTGACCTGATGATTGCTGCGTCAAGCGTTGTGTGAAAACCTGCAGGACGGGTTTCGAACCGCCCTCCTTTCTTTCACAGAGCAAATGGTGTTCTGCGCTTTTAAGCCGGGAGAAAGGCTCCAATCGAAGGCCGGAGAAGCGATAAAACCCTTGTATTCAAAGAGTTTTCAAAGACTAGAGGTAAGAGGGGCGGCTTTCGGCATCTGAACGGAGGACTTCAATTGCGGGAAATTTCTCTGTGCTGGGCAAAATTCCACTACGACGCCACTGCGCGATTACGCAGCCGGAGGGAAGAATGACAGGCAGCGAATTGGGAAGATGTACCGATAAACAGAGCCTGGAAGAGAGAAGTTTCTCTCTTCCAGGCAACTCGCGTTGAGAATTCATCAAAGGCGAAAAGCTGAACGTCGTTCACCGGTTTGATCTGCCCGCCTGTGCTCTTCGCCTGTGGCTTGCGTTAGGGAACGAGATGCCCTTTCTTGGTTCCGGCGAATTGAATCTCCAAGAGGCGAAAGACACCGGCTTCCTCTGTCATCACTTCGTTCGTTTTGGTCACTGCGGCAAAGGGCCGCTCTATCGGCGTGCAGTGAAACGCCACCATCAACTTATCGGCTTTCCCGTCGAGCGCCGAGAAGACATTCATGCAGGGTTCGCCCTTTGCCATACGCCCATCGTCGTGTTCAAAGACATACCAGCCCGCCGGAAGAATCGTTTTGCCAATGGACATGCGGTCGTAGAACTGCACAACAACCGTCTCTTTGTCTGCCGCCTGCGCCGGTTGACGATTGACGGCAAGGGTCACACTGATGAATGCGATAGCGAGTAGAATTGCAAATTTCAGGTATTTCATTTCGTCACCTCCTGACCGGGATTGCACCTGTGCGATGCCGGTGCTGGGTTGTGGTCAGACGCGCTCAATCCCCAGACCGGCTATCTGATGGCCTCCGCTTTGTGTGCGATAGCAAGAGGCACAGACCGGTTTGTGGGTCGCTAGCACTGCATGAAGGCGTTCGGGCTTGACCGCACTCCAAGCAATCATTTTCATATCAAGTCCAAGCAGCGCGGACGGCGGTTCGGCGATGATCGAATCGCCGAACCCTTTGCCGCAATAGACACACTTCTTTGCTGCATACCATTCCATCAGCCGATTGCGCGCCTGACAATCAAGCGGCGCGATGGCCACCTGTAGCAGACATTCCTGCCCGCATCCCTGTCGTAACGGCCAGTGCGAGCAACTCTGTAGGCGCAATTGCGGTTCACCGAAGAAGGCTGCCTTTACCGCCTGCTTCATATCCACTTTGACAACGGCTGGTTGGCGGTCTTCCGGGCAGGTGACGAGCATCGCACCGCGATATTTGCCGTAAACGCCAGCCAGACGGGGTAGAAAGAAGTACAGCACCAGCAAGCAAGCGATAACGAAAATGAGGTAGGTTTCAACGTTCATGGCCTCACCTCCTGAACGCCAGTCCGAAGCCTTACAGGCAGCTAACCCTTCTCCAATTGCGCGATGCGCTCGCGCAGCCAATGTTTAACAGCTTCTTCCATCTGTTGTTGATCTCCCCGCTGATCCAGCGCCGCAATGGTTTCGCCCGCTTCATTGAGCGGGATATGATGACAGGGCACGCCTTGACAACGTTGTTCCGCAGGAACGAAGGCCATCAGAACGCAGCCGTCTTCGTGGGTGTGTGCGGGGAAGCCGACACAGGCAGGAGAGTCTTGAAAGATCGAAGTCGCTTGCCACGGAGTCTGTACGCTGCGACCGTAGCCGCCTTTCTCGACGAAGTCGAGTTCCATCTTGAGCAAATCTAATAAGTCGCGATCATCGGTTTTCATTGTCAACCTCCTGCGAATTTCTTCAATGTCCATTGTAGGCGAAGCCGAACGTAAGCGGCGGTGACTCGAATTACCCGTCAATTGTGACCGCCATCACCAGGGACAAGAAGGGCATCGCCGCTCGCTGTGAGTGAGCCAACGCTTACCGAGTCTGGCATCCGGCGAATGCTGGATGCGAATCGGTTTTCTGGTTGGATGAACGTATAGGAGGTCGTTTGGTAGCAGTGATGCAGTCAGGGGATTGCGACGAATTGTTGTTAGGGCGAAGGCGAGCAGAAGCAAATGATAGAAGAAGGCCGCAGGGCAGACGGGCAACACAGCTAAAGCTCCCCCCGCTCGCCGGTCGCCCGCTTAGGATCCCTCTACCCTGCAGTCTTGGCAACGCTAGCCCTCAGCCAATGTCTTGAAGGGCAACCGTCAGGTTGGCCTTCCTATTCTTTGTCGG
Organism: uncultured Clostridia bacterium; assembly: GCA_964468725.1. Classification (GTDB taxonomy): domain Bacteria; phylum Acidobacteriota; class Blastocatellia; order UBA7656; family UBA7656; genus CAYXVU01. The sequence goes on along the minus strand of CAYXVU010000030.1, from coordinate 12,673 downwards.
TAAGTCGGTCGCCTCTCGTAGGCACGGCTGCTTGGCACAACGTCTGCCAATAGGTATTTGTCGGTGCAGCGCCACGATAGGATTGCGCTACGGTTATGACGATATCCTAAGTTGGTTCATAAAGAAATGGGGGAATCTCCTAGAATAAACAAAGAAAAACCTTAGACGAACAGGTACGAGAGCCGAACCAGTCTGCCAGTTGCAGGTTGCGGAGGCAAATTGCTAGACTGAACGCGCTATGCAGATGGCGAAATACACCTTCACCATTATCGCTTCGTCGGTGCTCGCCATCGTGTTGGTCGGATCGCAAGTGTGCGATTTGCACTGTTCGTTCAACGGGTGCGCCAAAATCGCAGTCAAACCTGTGAAAGCGGAATCCGAATCCGGCCACTGTCACAAACAGACATCGGAACCCAAGCCAGAGGCGCCAACTCCCTGCCCCGGTCACGTTGAGACGACCGACATCACAAAACCCAGTCCGCCTGTTACCTATACAGCCGACGAGACGCAGGCTGTACTGGTGCCGCATACCCTTTGGCCAACCGTTTCCGGCTTCAGCCAGCCGGTTGCTGCGCCTGCCGACGCCTCTCTGCCGCTGCGTTCGCCGCCTGCGTACACGGTTCTCAGAATCTAATTCCTCCTTCCCTCTCGACAACCATTCGTTCGAAAGGTATCGCGATGCCTTTTGTTCGTTGTCCGTCGTCTGTTGCCGCTCGCAACCTCGCCATTTGTCCGAGTTTTGGTGCGCTCTCGCCAAAGGCGGGTTAGCAAACCATGAGAACCGGCAACTAACCACTGACGACCGACAGCTTGTCTTTTGTCGCAAGCGAAGGAGGAAGACGACATGATTTTGAAAAGACCGCGAGCCGAATGGTGCGCGGTGATGGCAAGCGGTTTTTGCTTGGCTCTCATTGTGTGCGTGTGGCCGCAGGCCAGCCGAGCGCAAACCGATCAGCAGGCGCAAGCGAAGCCGATAACCAACCCCAATCAACAATCCTCTGCGCTGCGTGCAGGGGTGACGTTGACGGCGCTTGAGCAGATGGCGTTGAAAAATAATCCGACACTCGCGCAAGCCGAAGCCGCCATTCGGGCTGCGGAAGGTCGCCGCAAACAAGCCGGACTATGGCCGAACCCGCTGGTCGGTTATGCCGGTGAAGAGTTCGCTTTTCGTGCGCTCTCGAACAAGAGCGAACATTTCTTCTTCATCGAGCAAGACATTCTGACCGGCGGCAAGCTCAAAAAGAGTCAACGCATCTTCGAACACGAACGCGAGCAAGCCACCGCCCAATCCGAAGCCCAACGGCAGCGCGTCTTGAACGCGGTGCGAATGCTCTACTATCAGGCACTTGGAGCGCAGGCGCTCGTTGAGGTGCGCGCCGAACTTGCCACCCTCACGCGCGAAGCCGTCCGCGTCACCGACGAACTGTTCAACATCGGACAGGCCGATCAATCCGATCAATTGGAGATCGAAATCGAATCGCAAAAAGCCGAACTCGATCTGCTCGCAGCACAGAATCAGCAGGCGCAAGTCTGGCAGTTGCTCGCCGCTGCCGTCGGCGACCCGCTGTTACGGCCCGAACCATTGGCGGGCGATTTGGAAAAAGATTTGCCGCTCTTTAACCGGGAACAGATGCTCGCCATCACCCTCGGCGGCAGCCCCGAATTGCGCGCTGCAAAAGCCAATCTCGAAAAGGCGCGCGCCGCTGTCGCCCGCGCCAAAGCCGAACGCGCGCCCGACCTGTTCGTGCGCGGCGGGCTCGGTTATAGCACCGAACGCCTCGAATTGGGCGATGCGCCCTTTCCGCGCCGAACCGGCCCGGAAGCGACCATCGAAATCGGCGTGCGCCTGCCCGTATTCAATCGCAATCAAGGCGGCATTGCCGCTGCCGAAGCCGAACAGGCGAGCGCCGAACGCGAAGTGCAGCGCGTCGAGTTATCCCTGCGCGCCCGCTTCGCTGCGGCCTTTACCAACTATGCCAATGCGGCGCGCCTCGTCGAAGGCTACCGCGATGTGATCCTGCCGCGCGCGAAAAAGTCATTCGAGTTGTACAACGCGAGCTTCCGTCAGATGGCAGCCGCTTATCCACAAGTTTTGATCGCCCGACGCTCGATGTACCAGATGCGCGCCGATTACCTCGCCGCTCTGGTGATGATGCGACAAGAGGCGGTTCGGCTTCAGGGTTACTTGTTGGTTGGCGGACTCGACTTGCCCGCTGCTGCAAGCGGAGAGATGGGCAAACTGGATAACGAGCAATGATCCGCGCTGTGAATTCGCTCCGCCTGTGGTAGCAGGCGGGTTTGAAGCACGAGACAGCGAAGCGGCGAAGCGCTCTGTCTCAGTACGAACGGGAAACGATTTCTGCCGAAGGAGGCAAAGCTATGAACAAAAGCAGACGATTCTTTTTACGCAATGCGACGTTGGTCGGTGCGGGCGCAGCGGCTGGCAGCAAGGCCTTTGCTCAACACGACCAGCATCAGCAAGCACAGACGCAACCGGCTGCGCCAAAGGTGATGACCAAATCGAAAGCTCCGTCACCGGCAATGACCGAAGCGACTGGCAGCCTGCCCGTGCGCGTTCACACCCCTGACATTCCGAAGCTTCCCTTCAAAATGGACAATGGCGTGAAGGTCTTTGAACTGGTCGCCGAACCCGTCCGCACCCAATTTTTGCCCGCTTCCGATCATATGGACGCGCGCCTTGTGGATGCCTGGGGCTACAATGGCAGCGTGCCGGGGCCGACCATCGAAGTCAATGAAGGCGACCGCGTGCGCATCATCTTTCACAACAAATTGCCGGAAGCCACAACCCCGCATTGGCACGGTTTGGAAGTGCCGATTGAAATGGATGGAACCCCCGCCATCAGTCAGCCGCTCATCTATCCCGGCGAATCTTTCACCTATGAATTCACCCTCCATCAAAACGGCACCTTTTTCTATCACTCTCATATGGCGATGCAAGAAATGATGGGAATGATCGGCTTTTTCATCGTTCACCCGAAACAGGCGCACACGCCGCGTGTAGATAAAGATTTCGGGTTGATCTTGCAAGAGTGGGCGTTGCTGCCCAACAACACTGTACCCAATACCCTTTCGATGGAATTCAACTGGCTCACCTTTAATGGCAAATCGGGGCCGGATTCGACGCCGCTCATTGTCAAACAAGGCGAGCGCGTGCGCCTTCGCCTGGTCAATCTCGGCATGGATCATCACCCTATCCATCTGCATGGCCATCAATTTTCGGTCACTGGAACCGAAGCCGGTCGCGTTCCCGAATCACGCTGGTTCAACGAAAACACGGTCATCGTCGGCGTCGCCCAAGCCCGCGACATCGAGTTCGAAGCCAAATATATCGGCGATTGGATGTTGCATTGCCACTTGCCACATCACATGATGAATCAGATGGTTTCGATGGTCGGACCAATGGCACACGGCACGGATGGCATGCAAACCGGCAAAGGCATGGAAGAAGGCATGGGCATGATTCGCAAAGGTCACGCTCTGTCAGACGAACTGGCTCCCGGCATGGGGCGCGGCATGGGGATGACGACGAGCGAGCGCGAGACTTCGAACCTGGTTGGCCAGCAAACTGAGTCCGGCTACGTCTGCCCCATGCATCCAGAAGTCAAATCCGATAAACCGGGCGCTTGCCCGAAATGCGAAATGGCCTTAGTGCCGGTGGCGCAGGCTAGCAAACGCGTGAAAGGCTACCCGCAAGATATGTGGATGACGATGGATGATGCGGTGGCCAAACCCGAAACCTACGGCATGGCAAAGAACTGGACGGGTGCAACGATGGGCATGATGACCTATGTGCGTGTGCTGCCCCCCGACCTGTATGAAGAGATTATGAAACGAATCAAAGAAGGCCGCGTCGAAAAGGCCTCGAAAACCGACGGGCATAAACATCACGATGAGTAGAGAGGAGCACGCAATGAGTGAGCAGAAGAAAGTAGTAGACCCGGTCTGCCATATGACCATTGATCCGATGACCGCAGCGGGCAAAAGCGAGTATCAAGGCCAGGCCTTTTACTTCTGCGCGCTCGGTTGCAAAGAACGCTTTGATGCGAATCCTGAAGCCTTCATCGGCGAAAAATCTGCTCCATCGCCGATGCCAATGGTCACGCTCAAAGGCAAATCATCGCATCATCAGGCGATGCCGGAAGTGCAGACAAAGGCAGAATCGCATGCGGTTGCGCAGACGATGATTGACCCGGTTTGTGGCATGACGGTTGACCCGCAGACGGCGGCGGGTAGCTTTGAATACGCGGGCAAGACCTACGCCTTTTGCAGCGCCCATTGTCTGGCAAAGTTCAAAGCTGCGCCGGAAACCTATCTCCAAGCGAAATCGGCGCAAGCAACAACGCTAGCCGCGCCGACTGTGAAAGGCGCGTCCTACACCTGCCCGATGCATCCCGAAGTGCAAGAGTCAAAGAATGTGCCTTGCCCGAAATGCGGCATGACGCTCGACACAGTTGGCGTACCCACCGTGACGAAGGTCGAATATACCTGTCCGATGCATCCGGAGATCGTGCGCGATCAGCCCGGCAGTTGTCCGATTTGCGGCATGGCATTGGAGCCGCGCACGGTGACGCTTGAGGAGGAAGAGAATCCCGAATTGCGCGATATGATGCGGCGATTTTGGCTCAGTTTGCTGCTGACGCTGCCCGTCTTTTTGCTGGCCATGTCAGAGATGCTGCCCGGTCAACCCTTGCAACATCGTCTGTCGCCACGATTGCTCGTATGGATTCAGTTGTTGTTAGCCACGCCCGTAGTGTGGTGGGGCGGCTGGCCGTTTTTCGTGCGCGGTTGGGCTTCGCTGGTTCATCGCAGTTTGAATATGTTCACGCTGATCGCCCTCGGAACTGGCGCGGCCTATCTGTACAGTCTGGTGGCGGCGATTTTTCCGCAACTCTTTCCCGCATCGTTTCGCGGACACGGCGGCGAGGTCGCGGTCTATTTCGAAGCCGCTGCGGTCATCACAACCTTGGTTTTACTCGGTCAGGTTTTCGAACTGCGCGCCCGCAGTCAGACCAGCAACGCCATCAAAGCCTTGCTCGGATTAGCGCCGAAAACGGCGCGACGGCTGACCGACACGGGCGAAGAAGAGGATGTGCCGCTTGATGTTGTGCAACCCGGCGACCGGCTGCGCGTTCGCCCCGGCGAGAAAATTCCTGTGGATGGCAAGCTCATCGAAGGGACAAGCGCGGTTGACGAAGCGATGATTACCGGCGAGCCGATGCCGGTTGAAAAGGTTGTCGGCAGCGCGGTGACCGGCGGCACCGTCAATAACACCGGCAGCTTCGTCATGCGCGCCGAGCGCGTCGGCAGCGAAACCTTGCTAGCGGGCATCGTTCGCATGGTGAGCGAAGCGCAACGCAGTCGCGCACCGATTCAACGCCTGGCCGACCGCGTCTCTGCTTATTTCGTTCCGCTTGTCGTGATCGTCGCCGTCGTGACGTTTTTCATTTGGTCAGTCGTCGGGCCGGAACCGCGCCTGGCGCATGCGTTGGTCAATGCGGTCGCTGTGTTGATTATCGCTTGCCCTTGTGCGTTGGGGCTGGCAACACCGATGTCCATTATGGTCGGCACGGGGCGCGGCGCGATGGCGGGGGTATTGATTAAGAATGCCGAAGCTCTCGAAATCCTTGAAAAAGTTGACACGCTGGTTGTGGATAAGACCGGCACTTTGACCGAAGGCAAGCCACGACTAACGACCGTAATCGCAACCAACAGCTATACGGAGACGGAGGTGTTGCGACAGGCGGCAAGCGTCGAACGCGGCAGCGAACACCCACTCGCTTCGGCCATCATCACCGGCGCAACTGAAAAGGGTCTCACCCTTAACGAAGCGCGCGATTTTCAATCCGTCACCGGTAAGGGCGTAGTCGGGTCCGTCGCTGGAAAAACGGTCGCTCTCGGCTCGGAAAAGCTGTTAGTCGAACGCGGCATCAATGTGGATGGCTTGCGCGGACGGGCGGACGAGTTGCGCCGTGACGGGCAGACGGTGATGATGGTCGCCATCAACGAGCAGGCAGCGGGACTGCTCGGCGTCTCCGACCCCATCAAAGATTCGACGGCTGAAGCGATTGCGGCTCTGCATCAAAGCGATGTCAAAATTGTGATGCTGACGGGCGACAATCGCGCAACTGCGGAAGTGGTCGCGCGCAAATTGGGAATTGATGAGGTCGTAGCCGATGTTTTGCCCGAACAGAAGAGCGAAGCCGTCAAACGGCTGCAATCCGCAGGCGGCATTGTAGCGATGGCGGGCGATGGCGTGAATGATGCACCGGCGCTCGCGCAAGCCCACGTCGGCATTGCGATGGGCAGCGGAACCGACGTAGCGATGGAGAGCGCCGGTGTGACGCTCATCAAAGGCGATCTGCGCGGATTGGCGCGGGCGCGTCGGTTGAGTCAGGCGACGATGCGAAACATTCGCCAGAATCTCTTCTTCGCCTTCGTTTACAACCTGCTGGGCGTGCCGATTGCGGCAGGTCTGCTCTACCCCTTCTTCGGCCTGCTGCTCAGTCCGATGATTGCTAGCGCGGCGATGAGCTTTAGTTCGGTATCGGTCATCAGCAATGCTCTGCGCTTGCGAAATCTCAAGCTGTGAGCCCGCGACGGCTGGCGCTATACATTGCGCGGGGCCACAAGCAAACAACCGGGCGCGGTCTTGCTTGTCAAAAACGGAGGTGTTACAAAGGCGACATGGAATTTAGTGAAGAACAACTGACACAGTTCTTGAGCGCCATAAACTTTTCCGCGCACAAACATCGCAATCAACGCCGCAAAGGAGCTGATGCTTTCCCCTACATCAATCATCCAATCATGGTGGCCGAAATGTTGTGGCGCGTCGGCGAGGTCAGGGATATGCCGACTTTGATTGCCGCCCTGCTGCACGACACGATTGAAGACACGGACGCGCAGCCGGAAGAGATCGAAGCCTTCTTTGGGCGCGAGGTTCTGTTGCTCGTGCAGGAATGCACAGACGATAAGAGTTTGCCGAAAGCCGAGCGCAAACGGCTGCAAATTCTCAACGCCCCACATAAATCCGCCGCCGCCAAACAGATCAAACTGGCGGACAAAATCAGCAACGTCAGCGATGTTGCCGAAAGCCCGCCCGCGCATTGGGATTGGCAGCGCCGCGCCGACTATCTGAGTTGGGCGGAAAACGTTGTCGCCGGACTGCGCGGCGCAAACCGGCAGTTGGAGGCTTACTTCGATGAAGTCATTGAGAAAGCGCGTCGCCAATTGCAGGAAGAAGGGCGAACTTTGATTGTCGGTTGATAGAGTCACGGGTTGCGGAGCGAAGTCGGCATTGGGTAAAGCGCGCCGGGCGGCGGAGAATTTTGTGGACGGCAGAAATCAAAGGGCGTAGAATCGGGGCGATGAAAGAGTTGAGGTCACAAGCGCACAAAAAAATTCTCAGCCTGGCGGTGCTGACGCTGCTGGTATGGTTAGGCGGCGCGGGCTGTGCGTTATGTTGCGCGACTGTGCAACCGGAGACTTGTTGCGCGGAAGAACTGTCAACCTCTCACTCTACAGCCGTGCCGCCTGCCGAAGAGGTTTGGCAAGCGAGCAAAGGGCAGGGCGTTGCGAACCAAGACCGTTGCTGTACAAGCATCACCGCCGCGCCCTCTTCGTCTACGGACAGCCGCATCAGCGCACCGACGACCTTGAAGGGTTGCGCCTTGCTGCCCAATGATGACACTAGTCTGGCCGTCATTCCGCGCTTTGGCTTCGCCCAACCTGACCCTTTGACGCTGGCCTTTCGCAAACCGCTACCGGCTAGCGAACAGGCTGTCAGTAGCGACACGCTGAAGCTCGTAAACGCTTCGCCACCTGAACGCAACGAGACCTACCTGCGATGCTGTGTCCTTTTGATTTAGATAGCGATTGGCTAACCCACGCTGATGAGGTGATCATCAGTCAGCCATGACTTTCTCAATCATAAGGAGATGCAATCATGAAAACCGTGAAACTGATGGTATTGAGTCTCGCCCTCTGTCTGTCTGCTGTTGCTTATGCCACAGCCGATCAGACATCATCAAAGAATCAAGACAAAGCGCAGGCTGCGGCTTGCTGCAAAGCGGAAAAGAGTTGTTGCTTGGCGGGCGCAGCTTGTTGCGCGACAGGCGCGGCCTGCTGCACCGCAAAAGAAGCCTGCTGTACAAAAGCGGACGCCTGTGATGCGGGTTGCTGCGCGCAAGCCTGTTGCGCAAACATCTGTTGCGATAAGGAGCACGGCAAATCCTACGAGGTTGCAAAACATGAAGTTGCAAAAGAGGGTGATGCAGGCTGCTGCGCTTCAGCTTGTTGTGATACGCATCATTGTTGCGCTGCGAAGTGAGCTTGTCCCGTCGCCATCGAAGCGGACAAGTCGGATAGTTCGATGAGATGACGGGGATCTGCTGCAAGGCCGTGAGAGGAGAACCCTTTCGCGGCCTTCTTTGCATCTGATGGGCAGGCTGCTTGAGTCGGTCGTGAAGGAAGCGGAGGGCGGCGAGTAAGCAGCGCAGGCGGAGCCATGAGGACGGTAGCACAAAGCCGTCCCCTCGCCTTAGCAACGTGAGCATTAAGAGATGGTGCTGCCGGTTTCGCCAGTAGCCGGAGTGCGGCTGATTTTAGCCACACTGTTTTCGCTTCAAACCCAAAGGGCGGAATCCGAACCCGGTGATCTTCTGATATAGAGTTGTCACCAACCGTCGCCTGTTCGCAGGCCGGGTAAGGTGCTTGTGTAAAGGCGCAGCAATTCAGCCCGATCCTGATAAGGAAGAATGAAAAACGCTCTGACGATTGATCGAAAGCCAAATCGAAGCTAAACAGCTGCGCAGACCATCTCTCTACATAAATGTAATTGAAGAGTTGCTAAACATACCTGTTTAGCAAGTGGCTGTAGTCTGGCAAGTTCGATGCAGCCGGTCTAGTCGGAAATCGTGTTTTGCAGTCACCGAAAAAGAGTGAGCCGATTGATAATTCGCCTGAGTCTCGCCATCGAATCAATTCTCCGACGCCGCAAGCGGGCGGCGAAAAAAGAATTTGTGTAAGTAGTAGATCAACAAGCCAATCAAGACGGCAATCGCAGCGCTGCGCGCTTCGGCAAAGGTGCTATTGGTGAGCAGCCAAATGGAAAGGATGATCGAAAGCAGAGCGATGAGGCTTCCGGCAGGTACTTTGAAGAGTGCGGCGGGCACATCGCTCCTGCGCCGCAAAACGATCAAAGCGATGCCGGTCGCACCGTAAGCCAGTAGCCGCGCGATGGCGCTCACCGTCAGGGCTTTGACGAAGGTGCCTTCCAGCGTTAAGGCCAGCATCAAACCGGCGGTCAAGACAATGGAGACATGGGGGGTGTGAAATTTCTTATGCGTCTTGGCAAAGAATTTGGGGATTTCATCACGCTCAGCCATAGCAAAAGGCAGCCGCGACCCGGCCAGCAAAATCACATTCAGATTGCCGACGATAGAGATGAGCGCCCCCACCGAGATGATCGCCGCGCCCGCCGGGCCTAAAAATACGCGGCTGGCATCGGCCAGCGGACGTGAGGAGGAGGCCAAGCCCGGCAGCGTGCCGATGCAGATCAGTTGAATCAGAATATAGAGCAAGGTCACCACCGCCATGGCGGTCAGCAACGCCATCGGCAAGTTGCGTTGCGGGTCTTTAATCTCGCCCGACGGAATAACGGCGATTTCAAATCCCGTAAACGCATAGATCAACTGTAAAACGGAGAGCGAAAAGGCATCGTATTGCGGGTGCACATCGAGCGAATAATTCTCGGTATTGAGAAAGAACAATCCGGCACTGATGAACAAGACGATGGGAATGAGTTTGCCGATGGTAAAGATATTGCTGGTCACCGCCGCATTGCGTACCCCTAAAATGTTGACCGCCGTCAGCACGATGCCGACAAAGAGAATAATTGCCGCCCGCCAAAAGGGTTGACTGGCCGTCGGCCAGAAGAAGCTAAGATAGCCGACAAAGAGGTTCAAATTCGCAGCAAAGGCCGTCAGCCGCGCGACCCATACCATCCACCCGACTTCGAATCCGGCAACCGCACCGAAAGCTTCGCGGGTGTACAGGTAGGAGCCGCCCGTTGCGCTGTAGCGCGAACTGACTTCAGCAAGACACAAGACGATGAGCGTCACGACAATGGCGCAGGCGATAAAGGCGATCAGGCTGTACGCGCCGATGCGCCCGAAGACTTCCGAAGGCAAGCCGAAGATGCCCGCGCCGATGACGCCGTTAATCGTAACGGCGACCAAATCCCACCGGCGGATGCCTCTGACCAGACCGCTCTCGTTTACTTGTTCCATCTTCCTCCATTTGCTGTGCTGTCGAAAACGGTCGCACGCTTTGTGTGCGCTGCTTGCATAGTCGCCTCTGTCCATTCGGGATTTCGATAACGCTACAAGAATCGCGCATTATCTTACAGCGTCAACAAAGACTCAATAGCGCAGCGTCAAGAAAGACTGCGGGCGTGATTGGTTCTTTCCGACCCTCGGCATTGCTCGTTAGCGACGAGGGACGCGGCAACGAGTTTTCTTCTTGTGAAGAAGTTGGGAGAGAGGGAATCACATCGTCGAACGGCAAAAGAGATTCATCCGTCCTAAACTTTTTCTCTGCAACGTTGTATAAAGAAGGCTTCTTATCGGTGTGGAAAATTCTTGCGAGGAGGAAAGTCATGAGCGATAACAACGAAATCATCTGTATCAACAACGGCCCGCTGCGCATCAAAGGCGACAACATCGTTCTCAAAGACGCCAACGGCAACGAATTCGGACTGGCGGGACGAACCGTAATTTCCCTTTGTCGCTGCGGCCATTCCGGCAATAAGCCATTCTGCGACGGCTCGCATGCGCGCGTGGGGTTCGACTCCACCGTCGAAGCCCGCGACCTGCCGCCGCCAGTGCCGAAACCGTAAACGATCAGAGCGCAGATCGAAATTACGATCTCGTGCTGGTATCAGGTTCTTTCGTTTGCCAAGCGAAGCCTACACAAATGGGGCGGATGGATACGGATCAATGGGCTGTCTTCGTGAACCTCCGTCCCATCCATTTCTCCAGTGACGAATCAAGAGCAGAAGAACTCAATCCGCCATCGCTTCGGCGAATTCTTGCGCGCCGACTGAGTAATAAGTCGCGTCGGGATGATGAAAGACCAATGCGGAAACGCTCGCTTCCGGTTCCATCATGAAACCGTCCGTGAGTTCGACACCGATCTCTTCAGGACGCAGGAGTCGGAATAATCCGGCTTGCAAGTCGAGGTCGGGACAAGCCGGATAGCCGAACGAATATCGCTTGCCGCGATAGCGGGCTTGAAACAATGCCTGACGCGGCAGACTCTCATCGTCGGCAAAACCCCACAACGCGCGCAACCGTGAATGAATCCATTCGGCGGCGGCTTCGGCGGTTTCAAGCGCCAACGCTTGCAGCGCGTAGGAACGCAGATACTCGCCTTGCTGTTTGGCCGCTTCGGCACGCGGGCGGATGCCTGCGCCCGCTGTGGTTACAAACAGAGCAACGTGATCGCGCCTTCGCCTGCCCTGCGCGTCGCGTTCCGGCGGCAAAACGTAATCGGCCAGACAGAGTCCCTCTGCCTTGCGCTGGCGCGGGAAAGAGAAGGTTTCAACCGGCGTGTCAGAATGAGCGTCAGTGAAAAGCTGTATCCGATTGCCAGCAGATTCGGCTGCAAAGAATTGCCACAGAGCGCGAACCTGCATTGCTCCCTGACGACACTCTTCTTTGACGCGCTCGATCTTCTCTTCCAGATCAAGCGCTTTTCTATCGCCCGCCGCCAGCAGATCGTTGAAGCGCCCGCGAAAACCGAGGTGTTTGCCATAGAGCATCTGCGGGTTGATGTAGCTCCAAATTTCGTCAAGGTCTGTGACCTCAACGAGGTGACGGGCAAGATCAGGCACGGCGGGAAGCCCGACATTGAGCGATACCTTCGCGCTGCGCTTTTCACTTTCATCAGAGACGATGGTTGCGTGCGGCCTGATGCGGCTCGCGTCTTGGGCGCGCAAGTCAGCTTCGAGTTGGGCGCGCGCGGCTCCATCCATCAAACGGTTCAAAATGTCGAGGCCGCTCATCGCGTCTTTTGCATAGACAACCGTCCCTTCATACGCGGGCGCAATCTTGGTGCGGGTGAATTTATCGGAGAGCGCCGCACCGCCGACGAGCACCGGCAACTCGACGCCTGCGTCTTTCAAATCGCTGGCCGTGATGACCATCTGCTGCGCCGATTTCACCAACAGTCCCGAAAGCCCGATGGCGTGCGGCTGATGCTCTGCGACCGCTTGAATCAAGATATCGGGCGCTACTTTGATGCCCAAATTGACGACCTTGTAGCCGTTGTTTGACAAGATGATGTCCACCAGATTTTTACCGATGTCATGCACATCGCCTTTGACGGTGGCCAGCAAAATCTTGCCGCGACTCGTCGCCGCGCTCTTTTCCATGAACGGTTCAAGGTGGGAGACGGCGGCTTTCATTGCTTCAGCGGATTGCAGCACTTCGGCGACGATCAACTCGTTCGCGTTGAAGAGCCTGCCGACTTCGTCCATCCCTTTCATCAACGCGCCATTGATGATGTCGAGCGGCGCAGCCTCTTCGAGTTTGCGATTCAAATCATCGAGTAAGCCTTCTTTCGTGCCTTCGATGATGTAATTCGCCAGTCGCTC
>CAYXVU010000029.1:0-38371 GCA_964468725.1 uncultured Clostridia bacterium | reverse complement strand
AGAACAACAGCGTCATCTGGCGGCAGCACAGGCCTTCATCACGGCAATGACTGAACAGGGAAATCCGCTTTGCCGCTTGAAATGAACGGCATCGTGCTCAGGGGAGCAGAGGGAGTGGTGGATGCCGCTCCGTTTACCCCAGGAGCCGAACCCGTCGCCGGATACTACTTTCTCGAAGCCGCCGATCTTGAGACCGCCGTAGGGTTAGTAAAAACTGACCCACGATTCGGAGGGCGGTTGACCTGGAAGATGGAAGTTCGTCCGGTTCTGGTATTACCCGGAATCAGTGATTGAAGACGCAACACCAATCAGTTCCGCTCAATACGCGGGACTGGGGAATCAACCAACAGAAGGAGAACCACATGTTCGAACACATCGTCGTATCACAACAGCAATGGCTCACGTCCCGTCTGGAACTGCTCCGCCACGAAAAAGAGTTCACGGCTATGCGTGAGAAGCTGACCGCGCAACGGCAGCAGCTTCCCTGGGTCAAGGTCGAGAAGGATTACGTCTTTGACGGCCCCGACGGGCGGGAATCGTTGGCTGAGTTGTTCGGCTCGCGCCAACAACTCATCGTTTACCACTTCATGTTTCATCCTGAGTGGCAGGAGGGCTGCAAATCCTGTTCGCTCGTCGCCGATCATTACAATCCGGCCATCGTGCATCTGAACAACCGGGATGTATCAATGGTGACGGTGTCCCGCGCGCCTCTGGAAAAGCTCCAGGCATTCAGAGAACGGATGGGGTGGTCTTTCAAATGGATGTCCTCGCTGGGGAACGAGTTCAATCGGGACTTCAACGTCACCTTCACCGAAGAACAATTGCAACAGAAAACGGCGAACTACAATTTTGAATTTAAGCCGTTCCCGATGACCGAAGCGCCTGGCATCAGCGTCTTTGCCAAAGATGACGCGGGGCAGGTCTTTCACACCTATTCATCCTACGCGCGGGGGCTGGAAACATTTATGAGTGTTTACAATCTGCTCGACATCGTTCCGAAAGGGCGCGATGAAGGCGGCGATGCTTACGCAATGCAGTGGGTTCGGCATCATGACCGTTACGGAGCCGCAGACCCGTTCGCGGCGATGGCAGAGGGGGCGAAATCGTGAGCGTCAAACCCTGCTGCCAACTCTCCACGCCGCCGTCTGCCGAGGCGACGGCGGCCACACAAACCCAGAGGCTCAGTCAGCCGCACCGAAGGGCGCGGTTGGCTGAGTTGGCAAAATGGGGTATACCGGGCTTGATCTTGGCGATCGTGCCCAAATGTCCCGTGTGCCTGGCGTCATGGATTGCGGTTGGCACAGGGATTGGCATTTCGTTCTCAACCGCGACGTACCTTCGGTGGCTGTTGGTGGTTTTGTCTGTGGGGTCGCTGGTATACCTCGCAGTGAAACACTATAGACACATATTCAGCGCCTTTTGGGCAGCGGTTGCTTCCTTCCGGTTTTCAAGTGGAAGGACATCCTCCGAAATGCCGACCCATTCAACGCCATAAGGAAACCGTCAGCCTCACCCCGTCGCAGTCTATTTCGCAGATTTGCCGCGAGGGTTTTGGGTGACGGTTTCTTTTTTCACTGTGCTTTTCGCCCAACGTTTTTTGACGTTGAAGATGAATCGCTGCCGATTCTCACGCATAGTCCGAATGGTCTCAGGGGGCGCGGCTGTTTCTTCGTGCTGTGCGCTCCAAATCATCATTTCGACCAGCACTGGCGCAAGGTCAATTCCTTTCGGCGTCAAGCGATAGATCAGTTTTCGGCCATCAGCAGGGTCAGGCTCTTTGACAATGATGTCATGCGATTCCAGCCGTTGTAGCCGATCCGCCAGCAGGTTGGTCGCAATCCCTTCTTCAGCGCCCAGAAGTTCTTTGTAAGTGGAGCGGTCTTTGAACATCAAGTCGCGCACAACCAAAAGCGACCAGCGATCACCGATCATCTCCAAAGCGACATTGAGTGGGCAGGCTGACTTCCGCGTTGGCAATTTGCTTTTTTTCATTTCATGGATTCTATCTTTTCGCTTGCATTTTGCAATCGAATAAATATACTCCTTGCAAAACGCAAGTCACTTTTATCGCGCCGACTGAAGGGCAACCAACTTTAAGTCAGGAGAAATTTCGCAAATGAAGAACCGCATCCTTGCCATCATGGCATACGTCCTTCCGTCCTTTCCGCTGGGATTCTTGTGGCATCTCACGATCTTTGCCGACTATTACAAGTCGCTCAATGTATACCGTACCGACATCCTGATTCCTTTCGGTATTGCCTCCATGCTGATTCAGGGCTTGATTTGGTCAGTAGTTTACGAACGATTGTTTTCCGGCGAACCCATCCTAACAGGGGCGCTTAAATTTGCCACGCTGGCTTGCCCGCTCGCGTGGAGCTTTCAGGTTTTAGCGGTTGGTGCCAAACACCACATGACTTCGGTGAGTGGTTATATGCTCATTGAAACTGCGTTTATTGTGATGCATTACGCCATCGTCAGCCCGCTGATCGCAGCGGTCTATGCACGAAAAAGCTGACGGTCAAGGGGTCTTTATGGCATTTGATAACGGATTGGCCGAACGCATTCGGGATTTGCTGCTGCCGCGCCAGAGCATTACTGAAAAAAAGATGTTCGGCGGTCTGGCCTTTATGCTGAACGGGTACATGTTTGTCGGAGTCCTTGGCGACACGCTGATGGCGCGCGTCGGGCCTGAGGCTTACGCCGAGGCCCTGCAACAGCCGCACACACGGGGAATGGATTTCACAGGCAAGCCAATGAAAGGCTTTGTCTTCGTGGCTCCGGCGGGAATCGTATCTGATGCCGCACTTGAGACGTGGGTAAATCTTTGCGCGCAATTTGTTGCGTCGTTACCACCTAAGTGACGCAACAATCCAATACAGAGGAAGATTGCAGCGCCGACCGACCGGACCGACCCTGATGTTTGGTCACATTGGTGCCGTTATCTGAGGCAGTGGATTGTGCCGCGACGCCGATTCGGTCTTCCTCAAGTGTTTTAGTTCAGCAAGTGTATGACAAGAAGGAATCTGTGAATGATACAAGCATTTTCCGAGTGCGTTATCCGTTGGCGCTGGGTCATTATCTTGGGCGCATTGCTCACCGTTCTGGCCGCTGCGAGCGGTGCCCGGCGGCTTGTTTTTATTGACAATTACCGGGTTTTCTTCAGCAAGGAAAATCTCGATCTGCAAGCCTTTGAATTAGTCGAAAACATCTACACTAAAAATGACAACATTCTGTTTGTTGTCGCGCCCAAAGACGGTCAGGTCTTCACTCGCGAAACGCTCGCCAGTGTTGAATGGCTGACCCGCGAAGCCTGGAAGTTGCCATATTCCACGCGCGTAGACTCGCTCACCAATTTCCAACACACGTGGGCGCAAGCTGACAATCTGGTGGTACAGAATTTAGTCGAGAACGCCGTTGACCTGTCAGATGCCGATCTGGAACGAATCAAAGACTTCGCCCTGGCGGAACCACTGCTGGTCAATTTGCTCGTTTCGCCCCGCGCCCACGTGACCGGCGTCAACGTGACCACGGTTCTGCCACAGAAAAGCATCACCGAGGTGCCTGAGGTCGCTGCCTGGGCGAGGGAGCTTGTTCGCCAGATCAATGCGCAGAATCCGAATCTGGAAGTGTATCTGACGGGCAGCACGATGATGAACAATGCCTTTACCGAGCACGGGCAAAACGATTTTCAAACGCTCATGCCAATCATGTATGGGATTATCATCATGGCGACATTCTTCATCCTCAGATCGGTCACGGGCACACTGGTCACCGTGCTAGCTATCGTGATCTCGACGCTCTCGACGATGGGGTTAGCTGGCTGGCTGGGCATTCGGCTCACACCTGTCTCTGTCTCGGTTCCCATGATCATTATGACGGTTGCGGTGGCTGACTGCATGCATTTGCTATTGTCTATCTTGCAGGGAATGCGGCATGGATTGGACAAGCGTGCGGCAATCAGCGCCGCTTTGAAGCTGAACCTGAAGACGCTGCTACTGACCGCCGTCAATACCATCATTGGGTTCCTGACGCTCAACTTCAATGATGTGCCTCCTTATCGTGATCTGGGAAATATGGTGGCCATTGGAGTAGCGGTGGCGTTCGTCTTTACTATTGTTTTTCTTCCAGCCCTGTTGGCCGTTTTGCCAATACGCGCCAAAGCGGCTCCGGTAATTGGCGAAGTGGCATTGGATCGTCTGGCCGATTTTACGATCCAGCGTCGCAAGCCACTGCTCTGGGGCATCAGCCTGACCAGCCTGGTGCTGATGGGGTTTGCCATGCGCAACGAATTCCACGATGACTTCGCCCATTACTTCAGTCGACGAACCGAGATACGGCAGGCGAACAACTTCGCCGAAGCTAATTTGCGTGGCCCCTATGACGTGCATTATTCGTTGGGGGCAGGCCAAAGCGGCGGTGTGAGCGATCCACAATACCTGCGCAAGCTGGAAGAATTCGCCGAATGGTGCCGTCAACAGCCTGAGGTCATGCATGTCTATTCAATCAGCGAGATTCTGAAATGGCTCAATCGGAATCTGCACGGAGATGAGGCGAGTTACTACCGTATTCCTGATTCGCAGGAACTCGCAGCCCAATATCTGTTGCTTTATGAAATGTCCGTTCCTTTTGGCCTGGATCTGAACGACCGCATCAACGTAGACAAATCAGCCACTCGATTAACACTGGCGCTGAAGACGTTGCCAACCAAAGCCATCATGGCCTTTGAGGACCGCGCTGAGAATTGGTTACGAGAACATGCGCCGGAGGCTATGTTTGCGCGCGGTACAGGGCCAACCATAATGTTTGGCCGCATTGGCAAGCGTAGCACTGAATCCATGGTTGCGGGGGACTTGCTAGGCGTATTGGCCATTGCCATCGTGATGGTGCTTGTCCTACGGAGCTTCAAATTCGGCCTGATCACAATGCTCCCCAACCTCCTGCCAGCAGCCATGGCCTTCGGGGTCTGGGGGATTTTCGTAGGTCGTCTGGGGATGGATGCCGCCCCTGTCACGGGCGCGACGCTAGGTATCCTGGTGGACGACACGACCCACAACATGAGCAAGTATCTGTATGCCCGCCGTACGCTCGGCCTCAGCCCTGCGCGAGCCGTGCGTTATGTCTTTTCGACCGTTGGTGTTGCGACGTTGGCGGCTTCCCTCATCCTGGTGGCAGGATTCTCCGTGCTCGCCTTTTCTGCTTTCCAGTTCAATTCGACGATGGGCCTGCTGTCGGCCCTGATTATCGCCATCGGCGGCCTGGCGGAGTTTCTGCTGATGCCGCCGCTGTTACTCAAACTAGAGGAGAAGGAACATGAAAAAGACTCGGAAAAAGATGCTGAGGACCCTGTTATTACTAAGCCTATCTCTGTGCCCGCTTAGCGCGCTGGCCCAGAACGCAACGGAAAAAGGTCTGGCGATTGCTGTCGAAGCTGACCGTCG
Organism: uncultured Clostridia bacterium; assembly: GCA_964468725.1. GTDB lineage: Bacteria > Acidobacteriota > Blastocatellia > UBA7656 > UBA7656 > CAYXVU01. Next base: position 32,933 of record CAYXVU010000029.1, on the reverse strand, counting down.
CGATGCTGGATTCAAAGACTATCTGGCGGATATGACGATGACCCTGAAGAACAAGCACGGCGAAGAGAGTACGCGGCGGTTGCGCGTGTCGTTTCTTGAAGTCGCTGGTGATGGTGACAAAAGCCTCTCCATTTTCGACGAACCGCGCGATATTAACGGCACCGCGCTGCTCTCGTTCAGCCACAAATCAGGTACTGACGACCAGTGGCTTTACCTGCCCGCGCTCAAGCGGGTTAAGCGGATTGCCGCTGCCGACAAATCGGGCGCTTTCGTCGGCAGCGAGTTTGCCTATGAGGATGTCAGTTCGCAGGAGGTCGAAAAATACACTTACAAATATCTACGCGAGGAAATCTGGGACGGTCAGCCTTGCTTTGTGATCGAGCGTTATCCTGTGGACAAGTATTCCGGCTACAAGCGTCAAATCGTCTGGCTCGACAAAGCCGAATACCGCACCTTGAAGGTTGATTTTTATGATCGCAAAGACAGCTTATTGAAGACTTATACAGCCAAAGGCTATCGGCAATTTCTCGGCAAGCATTGGCGACCCGTTGAGATGCAGATGGTCAATCACCAAACTAACAAGAGCACGTTGTTGAAGTGGAGCAATTACAAATTCCGCACCGGACTCAAGGAATCCGACTTCACCCAAGAGAGTCTGAAACGGGCGCAGTAATGAAGAGCCGTCATTTTCTGCTGTTCTGGTTGATGCCGCTCTGGCTGGCCTGGACACCGGCAGCGTGGGCGCAAGGCGAGTTTTCAGGGCAAGTGGTGGTCGAATGGCGCGTCTTTCCACGTCAGGGACAAACTGATGAACAAGCACGCTCTGACTTGTCGGTCGCGCTGCAACCTGAATATCGCTGCAAATGGGACAATGGCAAACAGAGTTTTACCTTCGTGCCTTTTGTCAGGCTCGATCAGCATGACCAGCGGCGTACTCATTTCGATATTCGCGAGTTGACCTGGCTGAAGGCGGGAGAGAAGTGGGAGTTACGCCTCGGCCTCCGCAAGGTCTTCTGGGGTGTGACCGAATCGCAGCATTTGGTAGACATTATCAACCAGACTGACTTGGTGGAAAATCTAGATGGCGAGGACAAACTGGGGCAGCCGATGGTCAATCTCGCCCTAATTCGTCATTGGGGTACGCTGGAGCTTTTCGCCCTCCCCGGCTTTCGCGAACGAAATTTCCCCGGCCGCAGGGGGCGGTTGCGCACGGCCTTGCCGGTGGATAACGACCGGGCAATATATGAATCCAGACGTGGGCGCGGTCGCGTGGATTGGGCGGCGCGTTGGTCACGAACTTTGGGAGCGTGGGATGTCGGCCTCTCACATTTCTACGGTACAGGGCGCGAACCCCGCTTATTGCCGGATGCGGAAGGCAAAGTGCTGATCCCGCATTACGATCTCATCCAGCAAAGTGGCCTGGACGCGCAATGGACGAAAGGCAAATGGCTTTGGAAGCTCGAAGCCATTCGGCGCGCTGGGCAAGGTGCAGCTTTTACGGCGCTGACTGGCGGAGTTGAATATACCCTTTCCAAATTTGCCGGTTCGCGCGCGGATGTCGGGCTGATTGCCGAATATCTTTATGACCAGCGAGGGAACAAAGCGACAACGCCATTTCAGGATGATCTGACGGTCGGCGTGCGGCTGGCACTGAATGACACGCAAAGCACCGAAGCTTTAGGCAGTGTGATTCTTGATCGTCGTGGCGGGGCTGCCTTTTACAACCTGGAAGCCAGTCGACGTTTTGGCAGTCATTGGAAATTCAGCCTGGAAGCACGTAGTGTAGCGAGTGTACAGCGGACAGACCCCTTGTTTGGATTGCGGCGGGATGCGTATCTTCAATTCGAATTGGCGAGGCATTTTTGACAGGTTTGGTTGCAGACAGAGGCGATCATTTTTGTTCCTGATCCGGTTTGGCGAGCAGTTGGTTGGGAGCAGGGGAGTGTCAAGCCCCAACCCAGATGCCTCGTTGACACAGCAAGACGCGAAGTGACGGCTAATCTCAACAGCAGGAGGAAGAAGCATGTTTGCGTTACTGATGGGGCTCAAGACGATTTCACCAGAGGAGTTGCATCAACTGATACAACAGCAGCAGCAGGTGATGGTCATAGATGCCAACTCCCGGCAAAGCTGGATAACGGCACGCGTTCCCGGCGCCTTGAATCTTGCTCCGGCAGACTACACACACAACGATCTACCGCCAGACAAAGAATCCAGCCTGGTGTTTTATTGCTCCAACCCCATGTGCAGTAAGGCACCCAAGGCGGCACGCCGGGCGAAGCAAATGGGTTATGGCAAGGTAAAGGTAATGTCAGCAGGTATCAGCGGCTGGCTTGCCAATAAGCTACCGACCGAAAGTGGAGAGTAAGCTTTCACCAAACTAATCAGAGGAGTCTTATGATCGCAAGTTTGTGGCAAAACAGGCGCTTTGGCGCGCGAATATTGATGAAGCAGTCCGGCTTTACCTTGATGGTCGTACTCACGCTGGTGCTGGGCATCGGCGCGAATAGGACGATTGTCAGTGTGGTCAATGCGGGGGTTCCGCTCTCGGACTGGCCGCAGTGGCGTGGGCCGCAACGCAACGGCGTCTCGCAAGAAACCGGCCTCTTGAAACAATGGCCGACGGGCGGGCCGAAACTGCGCTGGCAAGTCAACGACCTCGGAGACGGCTTTTCAACGCCGTCGGTCGTCGGAACGCGCATTTACCTGATGAGCAATCGCGGCATGGAAGATGAGTTTGTTCAGGCTCTCTCAACAGAAGATGGGAAACCGATCTGGACAACGCGCGTCGGCAAGGTCGGCAACCCGAATCAGGACCCGCCTTACGCAAAGGCCCGGTCTACGCCGACCGTAGACGGAGACTTCCTCTATGCGCTCGGTTCGGACGGCGATCTCGCCTGCATGGAGGCCATGACTGGCAAGATTCGCTGGCAGAAGAGTCTGCGCAAAGAGTTCGGCGGCCAGCCGGGCGAATGGGCTTATGCAGAGTCTCCCTTAGTTGATGGGGATGTCGTTGTCGTAACTCCGGGTGGCAAACAGGCCACGATAGTTGCGCTGAACAAGAAGACGGGCGCGGTCATCTGGAAATCGGCGGTCCCCGGTGGCGATTCCGCAGAGTATACATCGGCCATTGTCGTTCACGGGGGCGGCCGCAAACAGTACGTGCAGTGTTTGAACAAGGGACTGGTCGGAGTTGAGGCAAAGACCGGCAAGTTCCTGTGGCGCTACAAGGAGGCGGTCAAAGGGCCCGCGCAGTATTTCTCGCCGATTGCTCGTGATGGGTATGTGTACGGCGGCGCGCTTGCCGTCGGAGGCGGACTCGTTCGTTTGAAGCCAGACGGCAGCGGAGTCGCCGCCGAGCAAGTCTATTTCGAGCGCGGCCTGCCGAACGGCATCGGTGGAGCGGTGCTGGTTGGTGATTACCTTTATGGCTTGGAAATGGCTACTCAGACACTGGTCGCAATGGAGTTCACCACGGGGAAGGTAAAATGGAAAGTCGAAGACTTCGGGCGGAGTTCGGTCGCCTACGCCGATGGGAATTTATACCTTCACAAAGAGAATGGAGATTTCGTGTTGGTCGAGGCCACCGACGAAGCCTATCGCGAAAAGGGCCGGTTCACTCCACCGCACCAGCCGCAGAAGAAACAGGCAGGGCAGTATGCGGAGCGGGCGTTTGCGTATCCGGTGATTGCAAACGGCAGGCTCTGCATCCGTGATCTCGGAACATTGTGGGCTTATGACATCAAAGCCAATTCGCACCGTTCCGCTATCGAAAGCATTGGTTCCGGCGCGGGGACGCCCGTCATTGGGGCTGCGATTGCCACGCGCCGGGGCATTTGCGTTAGCGAGCGTTACCGCGAAGCCGGGTCGAAAGCCATTGGCGCAGCGCGCGGACTCGACCGGGTGACTGATGAGTTCGCCCATCCTTGTCAAGGGGGTCACCCTGTAGGTGCAAGATGGTTTGGTCGAAACCCTCTTACCCCTGCTTGAGATCAACGACCCCATTTTTCAAATTAAGACTCGCGTTAGTATAAACGTTGACCCGCAACATTGCTGCAAGAATTAAAATGCGGAGCATTCAAAGATAGACTTGCAAAATGAGTCGTGCTAGTATTCAAGCGACCCAAATAACAAGAGTTAGTCACCACGAACGGCAACCAATCGTCAGGCTACGATAACCGCCGGTCAGCGTCTTTGAGCAGAAAAATCATCCGGGAGGTTGGGAGATGACAAACCGCCTAGCTCGCGTCTTCCTGGTCATGCTAATGGCCACGGCACTGACGTCAGTCAATTCTGTCTTTTCACAAATTGACAAAACCGGAGCACCGGGACAAGGAACAGACGCCAACAAACCCGCTCCCAATGCACCGGCCAGTGACGAGAAAAAAGCGACTGCTCAAACCGATGACCTCAAACGCCCGAAACAGGATGACCGCATCATTATTCCAACCAATCTGGTGAGCGTCACCGTCAGCGTTACCGATGCCTATGGACGTTTTGTAACCGGACTCCGGCAAGACGATTTTGAAGTCTTTGACAATAAGGTCAAACAACAGATTGCTCACTTCTCCGATGCCGATGCCCCAATCACCTTGGGCATCGTCTACGATGTATCGGGGTCGATGAAAGAACGGATCACGCGCTCCGTGCGCGCCCTGCGCCGCTTTATCGAAACCTCGCACGAAGATGACGACTTCTTTCTCATCGGCTTCAATGACCGCGCCAAACTGGTACAAGACTTCACCACTTCAGGGGAACGCGTGATGGGGCACTTGATGTTTGTGCAGCCGAAAGGCAACACGGCGCTCTACGACGCCGCCTATCTGGCGGTTGAAAAGGTCGCACAGGGACGACACAACAAGCGTGCCCTTCTAATCATCTCAGACGGTCAAGATAATAGCAGCCGATACACCTACAAAGAGCTTCGCAATCGCGTCAAAGAAGCCGATGTGCAAGTCTATGCCATCGGCATCACCGACCCGGCTTCCGACTCGCTCTCCGGCTTCGGGCGGTCATTGCTCGAAGAGATGACCCGTATGACCGGCGGACGAGCCTTCTTCCCCAGCGCCTATAACGAACCCGAATTGGTGGAGATTTGCACCCGCATCGCGCTCGAATTGCGTCACCAATACTCGATTGGCTTTTATCCTTCCAATGTCGAGAGCGATTCGAAGTGGCATAAGGTGCAAATCAAAGTAAATCCCCCGAAAGGGCTGGGGCGCTTGTCGCTTTCCTACAAAGACGGCTACCAGTCATTTCGTAAATGACGCAACGAACGGATAGACCTAATCCGACGACTTGGCGAACGCGACGAAGTTCTCCCGCAAACCTGCCTCTCGATTTCGTTCTTTCGGCAACGGATGCAAACCATCCGCGCATCACAAAGCCTGATGTCCGATCAGCCCCAAAGCAAATTTGGACTAGCGGCATCCGGCTTCAAAGTGTCAAAATCAGAGCACGGGAGTAAAACAGATTATGAGATGTGCCAAAGGTAGATGCGCAACCTTGCTTGCGAGCCTCGCATTGCTCAGCCTTTTCACCACCACCTCAACAGTCGCCACACGAGCCAACAGCGAAGGCGCTCAGCAAAAAGAGCAACCCAAAGTTCAAGATGACAAGAAGAAGAAGCCGGATGAGGAGAAGAGTGATGACGATACAGTGCTCAAACTCAACACCGATCTGGTTATTTTGGACGTCAACGTGCTTGATCCGAACAATCAGCCGGTGATGGACTTGAAGCAAGATCAATTCGCGGTTACCGAAGACAAACAGCCGCAAAAGATCGAATTCTTCAGCCGCGATGAAGTGCCGGTTTCGGTCGTTTTGGCCATTGATACCTCCGGTTCGATGCGCGCAAAAATTGATAGCGTCATCAAAGCTTGTTCGAGTCTGGTTAAAGAGAGTCGCAAGTCGGATGAGATCGCGGTTGTTGAATTTAAAGATCAACCGGAACTCCTCACCGAATTCACCACCGATATTAATGATGTCGTTGATACGCTCAATGGCTTAATCGCCTCACGCCAAACTGCCATGCTCGACGCCCTCTATCTCGGCGCTGACTATGCCAATAAAGAGGGGAAGAACCGCCGCAAAGCCGTTTTGGTGGTCACCGATGGACTGGATAAAGATAGCTATTACAAATTCGATGAAGTCGTAGATCATTTGCGCGAATTGGACGTGCAGGTCTATTTGGTAGGTTTCACCAACGATCTGTCAAAAGAGAAAGGGCTATTTAAGAGCAGCGAAAAAGGCAAAGCCGAAAGCCTGCTCAATAAACTGGCCTCAGAGACCGGTGGCAAAGCTTTCTTTCCGACTGAATTGGCACAGATTCATGACATCGCCAAACAAATTTCGATTGACCTGAGAACCCAATACTCCATTGGCTATTATCCGACTAACACCAGCCGCGATGGCACGTTTCGCGCGGTGAAGGTTCAAGTCAATGCGCCGAATCGAAAATTGGTTGCACGCACTCGCAACGGCTATACAGCACCCAAAGATGGTAGCGCAGCCAGCGTGCCGAAAAACTGATTCGTTGTCATAACGAGTAAGATGGCTGAAGCCCTGCTCAAATTCTTAGCAGGGCTTTACTATTTGGTCGGCTCATTTGCCACTAACCAGGCAATGAAGGCGATAAACAGCAAGGCGAGTCCCACAATAAAGATGAAGACCCAGTTGGTTTGCGAGCTACCGCCTTTATCTTCGATAGCACGCAAATTGTCAGGGATTTTCAGAGTTTCGGTCGTCGCGCGAATGACTCCGGGCGTGAGCGGCTTGTCATCGGGGAATTCTTCTACAGTCGCTTTTACTTGCGGCCTCAATCGAGCCGTAGCGCGCGAAACGGCATCTCGCATGCGACGTCGGGTCGGTAGGCGTTGCTCATTCATAGCCACTTGATTTTACGAAAGTACCAGTAGATGGCAAGGGCGATGGCTAACATCGAAGCCAACGCCCCCACATATCCGAATCGCCATTTCAATTCCGGCATCAACTCGAAGTTCATGCCATAAATTCCTGCCACTAAGGTCACAGACATTAAGATCGTCGAAATCACCGTCAATCGCTTCATGACGATGTTCATCCGATTGCTCGACACCGACAGATAGGCGTCCATCGTCGAGCCTAGCATGTCGCGCAACGTGTCAATCGTCTCGGTTACTCGAATCAGATGATCGAAGACATCTTGAAAATACATGGTCGTCTCGCGCGAAAAGATCGGCTGTTCGCGCCTCAGCAAGGTATTAAACACATCGCGCAGCGGGGTGATTGAGCGGCGCAAAAAGAGCAGTTGCTTCTTGATGCGAAAAATCTCTTCGATGGTCTCCGGTTGAAAATCGGCGAAGATCAAATCTTCCAAGTCGTCCATCTTATCCGACAACTGATCCAGCAACGGCATGTAAGCATCCACAATCGGATCAATTAGTAAATAGGCCAACAAACCCGTGCCCCGTTCGGCTAAGTCGCTCCAATCACGCCATAACTTTTCGGCAGCTAGGGTCGCGCGAATCGGTTGGCTATGAACGGTGACGACATAGTTTTTGCCGAGAAAGATATTCAACTCGCGCAGTTCGAGATACTGATCCTCCGCCAACTCTGCTTCATACAAAACGATGAAGTAATAGCCCTGATACTCGTCCACTTTGGGTCGTTGATGCTCGTTGCGGCAGTCCTCAATCGCTAAGGGATGAAAGCCGAATTCTTTGGCGAGGTATTCGAAGTCCTGATCGGTCGGCGTAAGAATATCGACCCAGATGATATTCTCTTCCGTTTCGCAATAGCTACTGATCTCTTCCGGATCGGAGATTCGTGTGAAGATTCGTGTGGAGCGATCCAACACCAAAGTATCGAACATTTTCGGCCTCGTCTACTGGCACTGCTGGGGAACGCTCTGCGGGTTCAAACGCGTACAAACACATCGCGCTCGTCGCCGAGGTCGCGCGCGGCAGGAGTGATGATCGTCTTGTGGTTGATATAAATCTTTTCCTGTGCCGCAACTGCCTGTCTTACATCCGCCTCGCAAACGAAATCATAAATCCGGCGGGGTGGCGGAGAGGCCGGTGGCGCGGCATTCGCCTGCTCTGGAGGCGGGTTGACCGATGGCGCTGGCGGGGCAGCATGAACGTTCGGCAATTGCCCTTTGCGTTCGGCCAAAAACCGATCAACAAGTGCGGCGATGGCAGCGCGATCAACTTGACCGACAACCGCGCCGGGCGATTTCGAAGGAGTCAGCGATTCCAGCTTATTGATGGGTTTAGTCTCAAATGCTATACGCTTCACATCAATCAAGTGGCGGGGTGAGATATTGTCCGAGGTTACGTTTCCGCCCCATGAACCGCAGCCCAGCGTCATCGAAGGTTCAAGGTCAGTAGTAAAACCGATTGCGCCGTGAGTGGACGGACTATTGACGATGACGCGGGAAACCGGCATCAAGGTTCCATAAGTCTGTGCGGCTTCGCGGCTGGCCGTATGTACGGATGCGGTATGCCCCATTCCGCCATAGCGGAGAATCTGAGCACATCGTTCGCACCCTTGCTCCACATTATCCACAACATAATAAGCTAGCAAAGGTGACAGTTTCTCCATAGAGAGCGGGTAATCGCGTCCGACTCCTTGCAATTCGAAAACCAGCACTCGCGTCTTATCCGGCACCGTGAGGCCAGCCATCTCAGCAATCACCTTCGGGCTTTTGCCGACGATCTTTGCATTCAAGGTGTTGGTCTGAGTGCTGACCACTTTGATCAGGGCCTCCTGCTGCTCCTTATCGAGAAAGACTGCGCCTTCGCGGATCAGCGATTCCCGCACCTGCGCATCAATCGCGCGTTCCGTTACGATGGCTTGTTCCGACGAGCAGATCGTGCCGTTGTCGAAACAGGTTCCGGTTAAAATGTCGCGCACGGCCTTTGGTACGTTTGCCGAGCGTTCGATCAGAGCCGGTACATTGCCCGGCCCGACGCCGAACGCAGGCTTGCCCGATGAGTAGGCAGCGCGCACTAACCCAATGCCGCCGGTCGCCAAAATTACTGCCGTGTGTTTGTGCTTCATCAACTCTTGCGTTCCGGCAATCGTAGCGACAGACATACAGCCAATCGCCCCCGCAGGTAGCCCTGCGGCTTCGCCCGCTTCGCGCATGATGCGGACAGTTTCATTGATACAGTTGACTGCCGAAGGATGCGGGCTGAGGACAACAGCATCGCGGGCTTTGATGGCGATGAGAATTTTGAAGATGGCGGTTGACGTTGGATTGGTCGAAGGAATAATGGCAGCTACCACACCGCGCGGCGACGCGACTTCGATGATCGTCTCGGTCTGACGGATGATGCCGACAGTTCGCATCGGCTTGATGAAGTTGTGAATCGTCTGCGCAGAGAAGCGATTTTTGACGGCTTTATCTGCCGGAATGCCGAAACCGGTCTCCTGATGCGCCATCTCACCAAGCCGCATACTCTCCTCATATGCGGCACGCGCCATAACAGCGAGGATGGCGTCAACCTTCTCTTGAGAAAAGGCCGCCAGAGTATGTTGAGCCTGAGCGGCGCGCTCGGCTAGCTCTTTCGCCTGTTCGGTCGCTTGCAGGTCTTTCTCGCTGCTCATGATGAATCTTAGGAATGACAAGGTTTGAGGGAGGAACTCGGATCAAGAGATCGAGTTACGAAGTGATGGCATCAGAGTACCAGGCGATTGAGATTCGATGACATCTCAATTCCCGGTTCCTGATTCCTCCCAACTTCTCTACTTCGTTCTTTTGGTGGCGGCAGGCAGCTTAATGATGCCGCTTGATTCGAGAACCTTCTCCAATTCGGCGTGCGGGCGCGGAATGACATGAACGCTAATCAATTCGCCAACTCGTCGAGCGGCGGCGGCCCCGGCATCCGTTGCCGCTTTCACCGCGCCAACGTCGCCCCGAACCAAAACGGTAACGTACCCGCTCCCGATATATTCCCGACCGACTAAGACAACGTTGGCGGCTTTGACCATTGCGTCAGCCGCTTCGACGGCTCCGACGAATCCTTTGGTTTCGATCATGCCGAGCGCTTCCATATTCATTATCCGTCTTCCTCCCTGCGACTCGATTTCGCATCAACTGTCTGCTGAAAACCGGGTGAGAACCGCGCACTCTCAAAGAGCCTCAAAACTAGCAAACCAACCCAAAGGCGTCAAGCAGGGCAGAAAATCACGGTAAAAAATAACCGCTTGCTTGACACCACCTTACGCATTTCCTAAGATGAGACCGGGCGTATTTCCCACTCATCACAGTCAATACACAGAAAGAGGGCGTGCGGCAATTATGCCGACACTGGGTGAAGAGCTTAAAGAGCATCGTGAAGCTAAAGGTTTATCGCTCACCGATATTTCTGAAGCGACTAAGATAGGGACTCGTTTCTTAAAAGCCATCGAAGCCGACAATTTCTCAATCCTTCCCGGCGGGATCTTCACTCGTTCCTTCATTCGCACCTATGCCAAACAAGTCGGCATGAGCGAAGATAAAGCCATTGGGTTATACCAACAACAGATGGCAGCAATCGAAGAGCCCGCTCCATTGCTCATTGAAGCGGAAGCAGCGCCAATCCCGAAACTGCAACCCAAAGATTCAGTCGAAGAAGAATTGCCTCGCCGCCCCGTCGTCTATCTGCAATCGAGTTCGCAAACCAGTTGGTCAACCATCATCATCGGGCTGGTCATCGCGCTTCTTGTCTTCTTAATTATCTTCACGGTTGTCCGGCGCATGCATCAGTCGGTAAGCGAGCCGCCGCCGGTTGCCGAGATTGCGCCTTCCTCCGCTGAAGCGCCGACAACGGCATCGCCCTCTCCGCCGCCCTCCACCTCAACAACCCCTGCACAGCCAACTCCTCAGCCTCCACCTCCTGTCACGGCCAGCGAAGGGTTACACGTCAAGCTAGAAGCTACCAATGGAGAAAGTTGGTTGAAATATGTTGTTGATGACGCCCAACCGGGAACTCAAATGATCTTGACGGCAGGACAACCATTAGAATTACCATCCGCGCAGAATCAAATCTACATCAAATTCGGGAACCGTTCCGCTATCAAGGTTACGATCAATAACCGCGAAGTCACCTTTCCAACCGATACGCCCAAACACAAGTATGAAATGACCGTCACCCGCGACAATCTACAATCCTTTTTCACTCCTACACCAACATCCTCGCCATCGCAGTAAAACGGCTATCGCAACCCTTATCAACCTGTTTGGCTTCAGGGTTAGGTTGATTGCCTTTGCCATCGCGTCCCATCCTCGAATTCGACATACAGGAGGGTAACGTCTTCGATCATCTCCGAGTGCGCGCTGACAGTGCGGCTCGGCGGATGCTTGATAAACCGAGAGATGGTCTTCTCTTTGCCGATTGGAATCTTTATCTCGTTGAGGAATTGATAGCGGGTCGTTTCTTGCTTCACCGAATCGGTAAAGCTGTATTGCCAGACGACCTTGGTAATCATCTTTGCCGTATCGTTGTGCAATGTCGCTTTGTAGGTATATCCAACAATCGTCCGCCCGCGTCGCATACGGTTGGTCTGACGATTGGCTTGCGAATTGACTTTTGTCGTATCCGGGTCAATCTCTTCTAAGCGATCCCACCCCAGTTGAAAGCGCGTTCGTTCCCAACCCTTCTTCACCACTGTAATCTTCGGCGCATCGGCATCAGCCGATTGGCTCTGCGCTCCCGCAACGACCGCAAAGCAGACTAGCAGCAATATAGTGATCAAGGTTCTCATAAAAACCTCAAGTACAAAAAGGTACACCCCATTGATCGTATGAAGACTTCTCACTCATACGAATGCTTGGCTGCTCGATTTTTGCACGGACACCAATAAAACCGCCGCCAAGGTAAGGATTTCGACTGCTGGCCGCTTCAGTTACGACTGCTCAATCCGCCCTTCGAGAAGCGATAGAGCTTCGATGCCGTACGAATAATCAGACTGCCTCGCGTAATTGCCGGAGTTGCCAAACAGAGTTCATCCAGACTGTTTTTGCCAACCAATTTGTATTCCGTTCCGGCCTGAATCACGAAGGTGTCGCCATCTTCACTGAGACAGAAGATTTTGCCATTGTACGCCCACGGCGAAGAGGTGAAGGCTGCCGGTGCGTCGCCGATACGATTCTTGCCATAAATCTCTTTGCCCGTCTTGGCGTCATGGCAAGTGAAGAACCCTCTGTCGAGCAGGGTGTAGTAATAGTCGCCATAGATGATTGGCGACGGATTGTAAGGGCCAGCTTGCGGTTGATACCAAGCAATATACTGATTGCCGCGCTCGCCCGGTTTCAGAGAGATGTCGCCCGCAGCGCCGGGCTTGATGGCATAGACCGGGCGATGCTGGTCACCGACGTAACCGGACGCGATGTAGAGCAGTCCAAACTTTGAAAACGGCGTCGGGATGGCAATGGTGGACATGCCGGAGAATTCCCAGAGAACCTTTCCATTTAGATCATAGGCGCGGACACGTTGACTGCCAGGGGTGATGATCTCGGTTCGCAAGCCATTCTTCCAAACATAGGGGGTCGCCCAATTGCTGCCCTCTTCGCGCTTGGCTTCCCAAATGACCCTGCCGGTCTTTTTGTCGAGCGCTGTGAAATAGGATTTGTCTTCATTGTCATTCACGATATAGATGCGCTCTTTGTGTAGCACCGGCGAGGCTGCCGTTCCCCACCCAAAGCGGGTGCGCACGACATCCCATTTCTTCGACCATAACAACTTGCCTTTCAGATCGAAGCAAAAGAGGCCAATATTGCCGAAATAAGCATAGACGCGCTGTCCATCCGTCACCGGAGTCTCCGATGCAAAGGAGTTTTTCAAGTGGCGCGAAAACGCCGGTATGCCGCGATGCACCTCTTTCTCCCAAACGATTTTTCCGCTCTTCCAATCTACGCAATAGACCATCCAACGATGTGGGTCGGTCGGCGGCTTGCGCTCGCCGCCGAAATAAAGTCCCTTCTTCACCGGCTCTGTTTCGGTCGTCGCAACCACCGAGGTGAGAAATATCTTATCGCCCCAAACAATCGGCGATGACCATCCCATTCCGGGAATGTCGGTCTTCCAGGCCACGTTTTCGGTTTGGCTCCAGGTATCGGGCAAGCGCGGGTCTTCAACGACGCCGAGCGAATCGGAGCCGCGAAATTGCGGCCAGCCATCGCTGGCGAAAATACTGCTCTGTATCGTCAGTATGATGAGTATGGAAATCGCAGACTTAATCTTCATCTCTCTTCTCCCTGGTATCACGTCATTCGCATACGTGGAGTGCGAACTGAGCCGTCTATCCGGTTTAGCGCAGGTAAACACCCATCACAATAGTTTTTCGACATTCTCAATTGGCCGTCCGAGCACAGCCTTTTCGCCCGCTACAACAATGGGTCGCTGAATCAAATCGGGATGTTCGATCATCACCCGGATCAGTTCATCATCCGTGATGTTCCCCTCCGCCAACTTCAGTTCGCGCGCCAACGCTTCATCGGCGCGCAACACCTCGCGCGGCGACTTACCCAACTTATCCAATAGAGATTGGAACTCGTCAACCGTCAAGGGCTGCTCATAATAGTTAATCGCTTCATAGGCTACGCTGCGTTCATCAAGCAATGCCAATGTCGCAATGCACTTGCTGCACGTCGGTTTTTGATAGACTGTGATCTTTTCTGCCATCGTCTTTTCTCCCTCTCATCCGCTACTACTTATACCGCACGCCATGTTTGATGACCAAATCCACTCGTTGCAAAAGAGTGATGTAACGCAGCACATCGCCGCGTACCGCAATAATGTCGGCATACTTGCCTTCGCTGATCGTGCCGACTTCTTTGTCCACCTTCATCAATACCGAGGGCCAATAGGTAGCCGCTTGAATGGCGCGCATCGGATCAACCCCGAATTTATTAACCCAAATATCCAACTCTTTCCAGGTCGTCTGTGAATGAAACTGCATGGGAATCCCGCTATCCGTGCCGATTAACAACACCGCTCCGGCTTCCACTAACTGCTGAAACTTGCGCGACAGCGTCGGACGGCGGCTCGGGGTGATTTGGTAATAGCCGAGCCGTTCAGGGTTTTTCAGCGAAGCCTTGATGTCAGCAATGATGTTTTCCGGCAAGCCAACTTGCCAAGCCGGGTCATCCAATTCTTCGGGGTTATCGCGTTGATATTCGTAGTTGTACAAACCCTCGACGGTAGGCGTCCAAAACAATGGCCCCAGATTCATCTGCGCCGTGCGTTCCCGTATCATCGCTATCACATCGGGCGGGTACTCTGGCGCGGTTGCCAATCCTGTATGTTCGAAACAATCAACGCCCGCTTGCAGCCCGCGCCGAATCTCTTCCGGGCGATGGGCGTGCGCAACGACTGTGAGATTATGTTTGTGGGCTTCATTCACAACGGCTCGCACTTCTTCCATTGTCATCTGATCTTGGTCGATTAGTTTGATGCAGTTGACTCCGGCTTCGGCGAGTTGGCGCACTTTAGCGCGTGCATCATCGGCTCCATCCACCCCCCAACGAAAAAGTTCCGTGCCCGGATAGGGGCGGTGTTGAATGAAAGGGCCGGATATATACATCGTCGGGCCGGGAATCTTTCCGGCATTGATTTTATCGCGCACCGAGATGCTGTCTTTTAGCGGCGCTCCCAAATCGCGCGCGCTGGTCACGCCTGCCAACAAAAGCTGTTTGGCCGAAGCAGGCATGATGACGGGTTCGAACTGCGCGGGATAGGTTTTGTCCCAATGTGCGTAGTCGCTGTGACCGTTCAACATCAAATGCACGTGCATATCCCATAGCCCCGGCAGCACACTCATGCCTTCGGTAGAAATCACCTCAGCGCCGGGCGGGATGGAAACCGCACCAATTTGGCCGACGGCCTTGATGCGTTCGCCTTCGATGATGATGACGCTATTGCGAATCGGTCTACTGCCGAAGCCATCTATCAAGGTGCCACCCACTAAGGCTTTAACTTTCGACGCTTGCGCCTGCGATGAAATCGTCAGATGGCTCGTCGCCAATGCGAAAATGAAGCTGATTAAGACTACGATCACAGAGACTCGCAGAGATGATCTTTTCATGTTCTTTCTCCCAACTGAAAAAGAGACGACAGCAAACCTGTTGAACCGCTTGGCATTCGCTACCCCATCCAAATATGGCGATGACGGCAGCTCGAATCATGAAAATTTGCCTACATGGAGCAGACCTGTCGAATCATTTTGTCTCGCCCGACTCGGCAGCGCTTGCGTGAATCGCATTGAACAACAGCATGAAGCTCTGATGTGGTTGCGCGCGAAAGATAACGTCAAAACCGAAGAGCACTACCCGTCCAGCTCCGATGCGAAATTCGACTGCCGCGGCGCGATTGTGAATAGCTTCGTCGCCGATGATCCAACCCGATAGCAGAGGATTCCTTTCCGGGTAACGCACAAACGCCCCGCCTTGTGAAACCGAAGGGAATGAGAGGTCGGCCTCCCACGCTTGGCCGTTATCGAAATAGATTTTCGCATCGGCAGGCATGCCCCAACCGAACGGATGCTGCGTGTCTACATAGGCGCGAAAGACCGAGCCGGGGGAATAAAACTTTGTCCCTTTCGTCACCTCTCGAATCGGCAGTTTGAAGAGGTTCGCCGTCGGTTCGTTTGCTGATTCACAGGTTATCAGCACACCGCCTTCGCGCACAAAAGCGGCAAGGTGATCGAGACCTTCCTGACCGATGCCTCGCAAACGTGCGGCGACTTCGGGTGCGAGTTCTTTCGGCGCGGGGCCGCCTAAAAAGCCGCCGCCGAGTCCGCCCTGCCCGCCGCGCGTTGCTGGTTGCCGGTCTTCGACGTTCGGGAATGTGGTGAGGATCAAAACATCAACTTTATCCTTCAGCTTTCCGGCGCGCAGGTCAGGATTGGTAATCGTGAGATGGTCGAATTCGAATCGTTCCAGAATGTACTGCGTCCAACCTTGCGGCATATTGCCGCCATAAGGGTCGAATGTTCCGACTCGCAGCTTTCGCAGCTTGATCGTTTGCGCTGCACCGACAGAATCTATGGCGGTCGCCGGAATGAATAATTCTTTCACAATCTTTTCGACTGCCTCATGGGTTCCCTGCCCTGCGGGCACGACCACAGTACCAGCCGGATAGACTTTGCCGTTGAACCTCGCCTCTTCCTTCAACCAATGCACGCGTTGCCCTGCGGCGAGCAGACGATTGCTAGCAACTATCGCCACATTGCGGTCATGCGGCAATAGGTATGCGCCTTTGGCTCTGCCCCCGCTGATCGTCGCGGCGGGTGGAGTCAGTACATCAACCTTTGTCAACGCGGCCAGCAGTTCGGCAGAAGGCTTCGACGTCATCGGCACATTGGCTACGCCCATCTGATCGGTGAGCGTATAACCGGCAATGTCATAAGGTCGCACAGGAGGCCCGCCGGGATATTGCAAGCGCATGGGATGACTTTGCGGCATCGTCATATCCAGCAAGTGGGCGCGATAGGCTTGACTGGCCAACATCACGGCTGTGCCTGCCGGATAGGTCACGCCTTCGTGTGTAAAGGCCGACTTGGCTACCTGCACCTCTAGTCCGCTGAGCAGCATGCGACTGAGAAAATCGACGGAAGTATTCGGATCGCGTTCAGTCATCGGGAAGATGAATCCATAGGGCGCTTCGCTCTGCCCTTTTTCAATCGCCCACTTGCCCATCAGGTAGATGTTATATTGAAACGATTCGGCCAAATCCGCTGCGATGTTCAGCACCCCCATGCTGCCTGTGTTCATGTAATCAACCGTGTCACGAAATCGCCATGCCCCGCCTTTATAGGGGTTCGGATACCAACCCGATGACTCCAACTGCTCCGGCGTGAGCTTGTAATTTGCCGGATAGGGCGAAGCGTGCGCCGTCTCGGTCAGAATGCCGATGACATTATGAAAATAGGGGGTGGTTCGCATCCCGCCATTCCACCAAGCCGAAAAGGTCGCCTGCGAAATCACTCCTGACTTGGCTTCCGCTTCGAACCGCCAATGCATTGCCGTACCTACAAGATTGATGCCGCGAACGACCAGCGGCGGGATGTTCGGATTGAGCGGGTCGGCATTGGGAGGCACGAAGATACGCGCCGGAAACGGTGCGGTCTGATGATGGTTATAAACAATCTGCGGAAAGTATTCGTGATAGAGCAAGCGCGTGACATTGCGCGTCTCTGGCAAATTGAGCATGTACCAGTCGCGGTTGTTATCGTGCCCTGCATACTTTTGATAAAGCCAAGGCATCGGCGTACCTTCGCGCGGCGTGCCATAATGCGTGTTGAACCAATCGGCCACCATGTTCTGACCATCAGGATTAATCGAAGGCATCAGCAACAACACAGCGCGGTCGCGGATTTTGCGATACTCCTCGTCTTCGCGCGTCAGCAGGTCGTAAGCCAGATTGATCGTATGTTGCGCGTGGCCGACTTCTGAAGCGTGCAGGCCGCCATCAATCCAAACCATCGCGCGACCTTCTTTAGCAAGTGCGCGGGCTTCTGCATCGGTCAGTCCGCGCGCCGTCGCCAACCGTCGGGCAATCTCTTTCAATCGCTCCAACCGGGCGAGGTTCTCTTCCGATGAGATGACCGCCAACAGCATGGTTTCGCCCATTGCCGATTGACCGACTTCGAAGAGTTTCAGGCGACGGGTTTGCGGCGCGATCTTTTTGAAATAGGCGAAGGACTGTTTGTAATTTGCGAGTTTGTAATCATCGCCCGGAGTAAAGCCAAAGAACTCCTTGGGGCTGGTTACCTGCGCACTGGCACTGACAGAGAAGAAAGAAAAGACAGACAAAAAGACGACAAGCAAACCGGCTCGCTTTGCAGGCATGCGGACTCCTCCGATGATTGGGGTTACAGTGTGAAACGGCGGCCTTGTGCCCACTGAATCACAAGGCAAGTTGTCAACAGCAGGTCAACTATACTCAACTCTCCGGCAAAGTAAAATCGCCGACGTGAAAGCGACTTTTCGTTGCCCTATAAGATTATTCCCTTCGTCGGGGCTGCGTGCTACAGTTCCGCCTATGCGAAAGAGAAGCCTCACAAGCCATTTACTGATAGCGACAGTGGCCCTCGCTTGGAGCTTTTCGCCAATGTTGGCGGCGATACCCAACACGCCACAATCCGATCAACGCGCAGAACGCAGCAATGTGCCGATCAAATACTATCGCGGCACGATCAGTTCGAAAGCGGTTGAGATGCAATTGCGCTTCGATGGTGAAACGATAACGGGAAGCTATTTCTATCTCCATGTCGGCAAACCGCTCGCTCTGCAAGGCAAACTCGGAGCAGGCGACCGAATCCTCTTGCAAGAGTTCGATGCAGCCAATAAGGCGACCGGCAAATTCATCTGCCAATATCGCGCTGATGAATTCCTCGACGGGGTGAACGTCATCACTGGCCAATGGATGCGCCCCGATGGCAGCGCGCAAACCGATGTCTCGCTCAATGAACAGAACATCGAATTTACGAACAAGGTCAAGGTCACGACCAAAACGATCAAAGAGCCGCGTCGCAGTATCAACGTTGCCTATCCGCAACTGGTTGGCGGCACTGCGCCCGGCATTGCTAAATTCAATGCCTCGGTTGCCGCTCGCCTCGCCCGCGAGGTGCAAGCCTATCGCACCGAAACCGCCGATCATAATCGCGGCTATTTCGAGGCCGATTACAACATCTTAATTGCGACCGATCAGTTTATCAGCGTCGAAGTCAATGCCGGGGTCTTTTACGGCGGGCCGTATCCGAATGCTTACAATTACAGCTTTAATTTCGATTTGCTGACGGGGCGCGAATTGACTCTGCAAGACCTCTTCAAAGCGGGCAGTAATTACCGGCCAATCATTTTACGTGAAGCAAAAAAGAGCGTCGCCGAAAAGCTCCGTAAAAACGAGAATGAGGCGGGGAATGATGATGTCAGCGGATGGGACAGTGATTTCAATTGGCAACTGTGGGCGATGAGTCCGAAAGGGTTAGTGGTCTTCTATGAACTGCCGCATGTCATCGAAGCGATGGAGAGAAACTTTATCCCCTACTCTGCACTCCAACCGATCATCAAGCCCGGCAGCCCGATTGATCTATTGGCTCGGCGGAAGCAATGAGGATGGCGGCTTGCCCTCGCAAGTCGTACTGACATAGGCCAACTCTCTGTTGTAGTATCCGAGTTCGCCATCATCGTTAAGGAGATCAATTATGACGTCCCTGATGAATCGCACTCTGGCAGAGGCCGACCCGGAAATTGCCGAGATCATCGCACAGGAAGAACGCCGCCTCGCCTACAATCTGGAGATGATTGCTTCGGAAAATTTCGTCTCTGAAGCCGTCCTCGAAGCGATGGGGTCAGTGCTGACCAACAAGTATGCGGAAGGCTATCCTGGCAAACGATACTACGGAGGTTGTGAGTTCGTTGACGTAGCCGAAAACATCGCCCGCGAGCGCGCTAAACAAATCTTCGGCTGCGAACACGTCAACGTGCAGCCGCATTCCGGCTCGCAAGCCAATATGAGCGTCTATCTGGCAGCTCTGCAATATGGCGACACCATTTTGGGAATGAATTTGGCGCATGGCGGGCATCTGACACACGGACATCCGCTCAACTTCTCCGGTCGCAGCTATCAGATCGTTCCTTACGGTGTGGATAAAGAGAGCGAGCAGATTGATTACGACGAACTCGAACGACTGGCGCACGAACACAAGCCCAAAATGATCTTGTGCGGCGCATCGGCCTATTCGCGGATTATTGATTTTGAGCGCATTGGCAAGATCGCCCGCGATGTAGGCGCATACTCAATGGCTGACATCGCACACATCTCCGGCCTGGTTGCAGCAGGATTACACCCAAGTCCGGTTCCGCACATGGACTTTGTGACGACGACGACACATAAGACCTTACGCGGGCCGCGCGCCGGGATGGTGATGTGCCGCGAGCAGTTCGCCAAAGAGGTAGATCGGGCGGTCTTTCCGACGGTGCAAGGCGGCCCCTTGATGCACATCATTGCCGCAAAGGCTGTCTGTTACAAAGAAGCCCTTGAACCCGGATTCAAAGCCTATCAACAACAAGTCATCAACAACGCCCGCCTATTGGCTGAAGAACTGACCGCTGGCGGCTTTCGCATCGTTTCCGGCGGAACCGAGAACCATTTGATGCTGGTTGATGTCTTCGTTCGCGGTTTAACCGGCGCACAGGCTGAGAAGGCCCTCGAAAAAGCCGGTATCACGGTCAATAAAAACGCGATTCCCTTCGATACACAACCGCCGATGAAAGCGTCCGGTATTCGCATCGGTACTCCGGCGCTGACGACGCGCGGCATGGGAGAAGATGAAATGCGCGTCATTGCCGGATTGATTGTTGAAACCTTATCTGACCATGAAAACGCGAACCTTCAGGAGAACGTGCGCCGCCGAGTGAAGGAGTTGTGTGAGCGCTTTCCAATTTACGAGGGTCGGCTGGTTCGAAGCCGCGCGCAATCCAGCTAAGGCGATAGCGACAACTAAACACGGGGCTTTACATGCTCTTTATGGTGATCGAACGATTTAAGCCCGGTGCGATTTCAGCGGTCTATCGCCGCTTTCGAGAGAAAGGTCGAATGCTACCGGAAGGGCTGACCTATCTCGACAGTTGGGTGGACACCGGCGCGGCGGGCTGTTTTCAATTGATGGAGTGTGAGGATGCGCGGCTCGTTGATCGCTGGATTCAGGAGTGGCAAGATTTGGCCGATTTCGAGGTCGTACCCGTTGTCACTTCGAAAGCGGCAGCCGAGAGCTTTGTCTCGCCCTAAAAATAGGGTTCAACCAATAAATCAGAACTGATCGAGTATGAAGCGCGTACAGAGTATCGGCAGCAGGCGAGCACGCGTGTTCGCCGACAGGAGAACAATCCCCAATGGAGGCGCAGGTCATGAAGGTCGTTAAGAGAGTTTTGCTCGTTGCCATGCTTGTATCGGTTGCTGTAGCGCAAAGCATTGACCCACCCTTGTCAGACTCTCGACTGACAATTCACACGTTAGTCCGAGAAGACATCTTCGCGGGCTTTTTAGCTGATGATATAGAACGCTTCGAAAGAGGCGAAAAGAATATCAAGTTGTTGATGGAGAAACGTCCTACCGAGAAAGCCAGTCTGTTGGCTTGGCAAGGCGGCGCAGCCCTTTATCGCGCCGTACGTGCGCACGAAGCCAATCAGGCTGACGAATTCAAACGCTTCTACCAACAGTCGCTCGACCGGTTCGCACAAGCCCAGCAACTCAACCCACAAGATGGCGGTGTCGCTGCGGTTACCGGCGGCTCGTATGCCGTCTTTGCAGATCGCTTGCCGAAAGAACTCCAAGCCCATGCGTGGACAGAAGTCTATGAGAATTATCAAAGGCTCTATAAAGAGCAGGGTAATTTTTTAGATAGACTGCCGGTACATTTTGGCGGCGAAGTCCTCGGCGGATTGGCACAAGCTGCCCAACGAACCGGGCGCTCACAAGAGGTCGGTCAATATCTGGAAAAGCTGCTGGCCATCATGCCTGATTCGCCCTATGGAAGAATGGCAGCCAAGTGGAAAGAGAATCCGAAGACTGCCGCAAGCGCGAGTATCACCTGTCTTGTCTGTCACGAGCAGGGACGGTTAGGGGCGAAGCTCAAAGCTCTTGACAGCAAGTAAGCAGGCAGCGCGCCGAAGCTTTGCGTCTCTCGAAATCAAGGTGTAAGCAACCGCAATGGATGAAACCGGCTGCTTACGCCTTTTCTCTTTCTTCAGACACGACCTCAGACCTACGCCAAGTTGAAGGTTTCCATGCTCTATCTGAGAGGGTTAGCCGTTTGGCTCGTCATCATATTTGCCGAGAGTTTGCACGGCGCACTCCGAACCCTTTTGCTTGAACCTTATGTTGGCGAATTTCGCGCCCGTCAGCTTGCGGTCTTTACAGGCGCAGCTCTGATTCTGTTTATCAGCTCTCGGTTTGTGCGTTGGCTGCGCGCAACCACCACTCTGGAATTGTTATTGGTCGGGGTGATGTGGTTGATCTTGACCATCAGTTTCGAATTAGCCCTCGGTCGTTTGATGCTCCATCTGTCATGGGAAAGAATCGGCGAAGATTACAATTTACTTGCTGGAGGATTGTTACCTATTGGCTTGCTGGTTTTGACCTTCTCCCCTTGGTTGTCGGCAAAGTGGCGCGATGTGACCGGCAATTGATTGACCGACCGGCCGCGGCCTGCCGTGTTGCCTCCCCCCTGCATTGCAACTTCATTAAAGAGATGTACGGCAAGCCGCTCGTCGGAACGGCAGGCAATTTGGGGCTGCGGGGGTTCGATTTCATCAATGAAGTCACCTTCCGACTTCCTGTCTCAGTGCTTTTCGGGTAGACACTCAACGCAAAGCGCTACCGTTGTAATCCGAGCAAACCGCCAAAAGCGATCTTAACAACCTCTGCGGAAATCTCTTCCGGCGTCAATCGCCCTTGCGGGCTGTACCAACGAGAGAGCCACAAAATCATCCCTAACAAACTGAAGGTCGCAGCCGTGACATCCACCTGCATTAACTTGCCTTCGGCCTTGAGCTGTTCGAGCGTCATACGCAACAAATCCACATAGACCCGCTTGCGCTCATCAATCTTCTGTCGTTGCGCGGCAGAGAGTTCAGCCACTTCATCAACCACAATGGTCACAGGGCTATTGCCATCGGTCGTGCTGCGATTGGTAATCAGCAACACATGGCGCGTAATCACAGCGCGCAACCGTTCTTCGGCATCTTCGATGCCGCGCGTCGGAACAATCACCTCCTCTTCAAGCGAATCCATACCGTAATTCATGATTTGAAAGAGGAGGTCTTGCTTCCCGGAGATGTGATGGTAAATACCGGCTTTGGTAATGCCGACCGCTTCCGCTATGTCGTTCATCGAAGTCGCGCCATAGCCTTTTTCACAGATGATCTGCGCCGCGGCTCGATAGATTTGGCGCAAGCGATCCGGTTCAGTCGATTGTGACTGGCTGAAGGGATTTTCGATTACTTTCATAACTCTCTATAGTTGCACATTCAGCGTTTGTGCAGGTGATGATTTCAGGTTCTTAACCGCAGATGGGCGAAACGTCGTCGTCTCGTTTTGTCGTCTCGGGTTTATCCACAACTCCGCCAAAACCTGAAGTCTTGTGTGAACAGACCACGCGCTCGAACGGCAGGCTTTCTCACCTTCGACCTGCGGTTCGCTTGGCAGGCCACTATAGTTCTGCCTCTCACTCACCGTCAAGCCGACTCGCGGCCTACTTTTTCCTTTGTTGTCCTCTTGCCTGCATGATAGTATCCGCACTACCGACCGGTTAGTCGAAATTTTAACTTATTGAAGAGAGGGAGTGGATAACCTCTTTTATTTATCTATTGGGACGACAGAGCGGTATGACCGATGCCGCCAATATCAAGCAAGCGAGCCGAATCGCTGCGGATTACCTGACAAGGAATTGCCGGGGGACGTGGTGGCACGCTTGCAAAGTCATAGACGAGCGGGTAGAAAGCCTGCACCGCTTTTTCGCATTACAATCCGTTTAGGAGAATCGAAAGTTATGGTTCGGAAAACCGTTTGGCTCGCACTCGTTTTCTTGTTGCCCTTTCCGGTGTTGACCACATCGGCTAATAACACGATTAAAATTGATGGCGGCCTGATCTCCGGCAGCGTTGCGGAGGGGGTTCGCAGCTACAAAGGCATTCCCTTTGCCGCACCGCCGATTGGCGATCTGCGCTGGAAACCGCCGCAACCCGTCGCCAAATGGGAGGGCGTGCGCAAATGCGAAGCCTATGGCACAGACTGTCCGCAAGCGCCCTATCCAGCCGCCTCCATTTATGCCTCGCCGCCGCGCCCGCAGAGCGAAGATTGCCTCTATCTGAACGTCTGGACGGCGGCGCGCACGAGTGAAAAGCGTCCGGTTATGGTATGGATTCATGGCGGCGCGTTGACGCGCGGATCGGGCGCAACAAGCGTTTATGATGGCGCGGCGCTGGCAAAAAAAGGTGTCGTACTGGTAACCGTCAACTATCGGCTTGGGGTGTTCGGCTATCTGGCGCATCCCGAACTGACAGCCGAATCGCCGCATGGCTCATCAGGAAATTATGGCGTGCTCGATCAAATCGCCGCCTTGCAATGGGTGAAACGTAACATTGCGGCTTTCGGTGGTGATGCTGGTCGAGTGACCATCTTCGGCGAATCGGCAGGCTCATGGAGCGTCAATGCGCTGGTCGCCTCTCCTTTGGCCAAAGGGCTGTTTCATCGCGCCATCGGACAGAGCGGCGGTGCGTTCAATCGCGGCATTTCGCGCAAAGAGACGGAGGCCATCGGCGCAGCCTTCGGCAAAGCAGCCGGAGCCGACTCCCTCAAAGCGATGCGCGCCTTGTCAGCAGAAAAGTTGCTTGACGTATTTGCCAACGATGCGGAAGGCAGAAAATTCCGCACCGTCATCAGCGTTGACGGCTGGGTGCTACCCGATGAGATTCGCAATCTCTTTGCCCAAGGAAAGCATAACGATGTGCCGGTTATCGTCGGTTCGAATGCCAATGAGATGACCACCTTGACGACGCCCGCGATGGCTCCGAAAACCCTCGAAGATTGGCGCAAACGCATCACAGCGCAATACGGCGAGAAGGCCAAAGAGATGGAATCGCTCTATCCGGCAATGAGCGACGCAGAAGCGGCATCAGCCTATCTCGATCATCTGCGTGATGTCAGCTTCACTCTGCCCATGCGTACATGGGCGCGGATGACGGCCAAAGGGCGGTCGAAGGCCTACCTCTACTATTTCCATCACGCCCCGCCCAACCCCAACAGCAGTTATCTCGGCGCCTATCACGCAGGAGAAATCATTTACGTATTCAACAACCTCCGCACCCGCGCCAATAATGCTTGGCAAGAGGGTGATTATCATCTGGCCGACTTGATGTCGAATTACTGGGTGAATTTTGCAACGACCGGCGATCCGAACGGCAAGGGCTTGCTCAAATGGATACCCTACGATCAGCAGTCCGAGCCGTATCTGGAGTTTGGCTCTCGCGTCGAAATTCGCAATCGCTTGCTCAAAGCTCAGCTTGATTTCATCGAGCAGTCGCAACCACAACGCTAATTCGTAACCGACTTTCGTCAGCCTAGCGGGCTGAAAGCAAACAGGAGAATCGAGTGTTGAGGACAGAAATGCCAGCAAGACGCGAGGAGGAGAAGACTCCCGCAAAGGTTGCTTCCCTGCTCTTGGCGACATTGTGTCACGGTGGCAGGAAAAATTTTCCCATTATCAACACCTACATCCCTTCCCATCAAAAGGAGAATAGATATGCGACGACTCTTTCTCTGCATAACGATTCTGTTTCTCTTCAACGTTGTCGGAACGGTCAGGAGTTCGCAAGAACAACCGTTTCGCTTCACCGGCGCGCATTGTAGCGACCCTCCTTTTCTGCACTGCCCCGACAAAGATTGTTTGGGGGATCGGGTAATCAATCCCGGCCCGGTTGTTGAGATGAAGACCCGTCGTACCTACTTCCTTGACTATCCCTGCGATTTGAAGAAAGGCGAACCTATCACTTTCATTCTCAGCCTGCATGGCGGGGGCTCTTACGGCAATTGGCAACGCCATTATTTCCCCATCTTGGATTTCAAAGACAAGTATCGCTTGGTCATCGCCACCCCCAATTCACCGACTCGCGTGTGGACAGCAGCAGACGATGAATATCTGCAAAACATCGTCACCTTTGTCACGGAGCAGATCGGCAAAGAGAATATCAAAGCCTTTTGGCTGGTCGGCCATTCGCAAGGAGGAATGACTTCGAACCGCATCGTCCGCACAGACTTCTTCAAAGATAAAGTTGATGGCTGGCTCAGTCTGTCGGGGGGACGATTAGGCGGCAATCCCGGTCGCGCAGGCAGCTTCGGCCCGCCACGTCCGGCGGCTCCTACCGGCGCGGCTCCGACTACTCCGCCAAGCAATAGCACGATGGCTGCTGCTGCCGCTGCTTTGCGTGAGCTTCCTCCCATCGAGTTCTCGCACATCTACACCACAGGGCAACGCGAGATTGATGACAAAGGCATTCCCGAAGCTTCGGAATGGGCGAAGAAGTATGGATGCGGCGAGCGACAACTGTTGCGCGAGGTCGTAGATACCAAAGCCGGGTACGTCTATGACAGCACGCGGCAGAACCCGCCCAATCCGGCGTGGGGACTCCTGCCTGCGGGCGGCAAATCGCAGGTTTACGCCTACAAAGATTGCAAAAGCGGCAGAGTTATCGCTGATGTCGTTCGCCTCGACAAAGGACACACGGAGGGGCTGGAACCGAATGTCACAGAGGAACTCATCAAGTTGATGCTCTCGGCAAAAGGCGGAAAAATGCAACAATCCCATTAGCTCGATGAGCGACAAGAGAAGCCATCAAACAGCCAGTAGGGGGCTCGCAATCAGACGAATTCACGGCTCTGCTTGTGAGCCTTTGGGCGATTTGCAACTCTCTGTCGTTCGAGAAAATTTGGATGAGGAGGTATGATGCGAAACCTTTCACGCTCTCTTCTATTGCTACTCGCATTCTTTCTGATCGGCGCAAGCGCGCAAGCACAATCAATGACGGCACCTGCGAGTCAACCTCAATCCGCCGCTACGCCTGCCAAAAATGATTACAGTAAAGGGGAGACCTGGTTGTGTCGCCCCGGCAGGCAAGATGCCTGTACGGTTGACCTGACAACCACAGTCGTAGCGGCCAATGGCAAATTGACGGTTGAAAAATGGGCTGCCAATCCGAAAGCGCCGATTGATTGCTTCTATGTCTATCCCACCGTCTCGAACGACACGACAGGAAACAGCGATATGAATGCGGGGCCGGAAGAGTTGAATGTCATTCGCGCTCAAGCGGCGCGTTTCGGCTCCGAATGTCGCGTCTTTGCTCCGCTCTATCGGCAAGTTACGCTGACGGCTTTGCGTTCGCTCATCGCCGGTCGAGCCATGCCGGTTGATCGCGCTCTCAGTTACAACGATGTAGTTGATGCATGGCAATACTATCTCGAACATGACAATCAGGGGCGCGGCGTCGTCTTGATCGGCCATTCGCAAGGATCGGGAGTGCTCACCCAATTGATTCGCAACGAAATAGACGGCAAGCCCATCCAAAATCAGATTGTCTCAGCCCTGCTGCTCGGCACCAATCTGCCGGTGCCGAAAGATAAAGATGTGGGCGGCGCGTTTCAGCACATCCCACTTTGTCGCTCGGCATCACAGACCAGTTGCGCCATCGCTTATGTCACGTTTCGAGAGACGCTGCCGCCGCCCGCCAACAGCCGTTTCGGTCGCGTCCCCGGCAACGGACTGGTTGCGGCCTGCACCAATCCGGCAGCCTTAGCCGGTGGCAGCGGCCAATTGCACGCCTACCTTGCGGCTGCCGGTCGCAGTCTCGGTAACTCTGCTGAACCGAAGCCCTGGGTTACCCCGCAGCAGCCAATCAATACCCCCTTTGTCAGCGTGCCGGGCTTGCTCACGGGCGCATGCGTCTCCAATGAAAAAGGCTCGTACCTCTCCGTCAAAGTGCAGGGCGACCCAAAAGACCCGCGAGTTGATGACATCGCCGGAGATGTCGTCGTTGGCGATCAAGTGCTCGCCGATTGGGGGTTGCACCTGATTGATGTGCATGTGGCGATGGGCAATCTACTCGACATCGTCAGGCAACAAGGGAAGGCCTATATCGCAAAACAAAAGAAGTGACACCCAACGTCTGACAAAAGTGATGAAACGTTACGAAGCGGTTGGATTGCACCCTTGCCTGCAACAAGAGGAGCGAGGTTCAGCCTTAAAGGTGCAGGCAACCTGTGATATAAATAGGCTGCATTTTTCATCAGCAATTTTCTAACAGCAGTGATCCAGTTATTTTGTTACCGCTCGCGGTTTTTCGGAGCAAGCAACCAGTGGAATCGAGTGCGCGCTTCTCGATTCGCTGTCCATCTACTTCACTATTTC
Organism: uncultured Clostridia bacterium; assembly: GCA_964468725.1. Classification (GTDB taxonomy): domain Bacteria; phylum Acidobacteriota; class Blastocatellia; order UBA7656; family UBA7656; genus CAYXVU01. The sequence continues at coordinate 5,003 of CAYXVU010000029.1, read as the reverse complement.
CGGGAGGCCCAAATGAAACCGATCTTTCGCGTCGCTCTGATTGGCGGTTGTTTCGTCGCTGCATGGTTGCTGGCTTTCACATCGGGGCGCGCTGCGAATAACGCGCCCGCCGCTGTGACCTTCAGCAAAGATGTTGCGCCGATCATTCAAAAAAATTGTCAGAGTTGTCACCGCCCCGGCGAAGTCGCACCGATGGCCTTTATGAGTTACAAAGAGGTACGGCCATGGGCGAAATCTATTCGGGAAAAAGTCGTCTCCCGCGTTATGCCGCCTTGGTTTGCCGACCCGCAGCATACCGACTTCTCCAATGATTGCCGCTTGTCGCAAAAAGAGATTGATACGATTGCCGCTTGGGTAGATGGCGGCGCAATGGAAGGCAATCCGAAAGAGATGCCTGTCAATCCGAAATTCACCGACGGCTGGCAAATCGGTAAGCCCGATGTCGTGTTGACGATGACCGAAGATTACTCCGTCCCCGCTCAAGGCGTGATCCCCTATAAGTATTTCGCCGTGCCCACCAATTTCACTGAAGACAAATACGTGCAGTTCGCAGAGATACGTCAAGGCAATCGCAAATTGGTGCATCACATCATCGTTGATGTGCGTTACCCGGAGCATGGCAATCTGCCGAAACCCGGCGAGATCAAACCCGAAGAACTCGCCGCCGCGCGCAACCGCAACAGCAGCGGCGACCGTCCCGCCGATTCCGATGGCCGATTGGTAGGTTGGGCGCCGGGCGAAGCGCCTTTGGTACTGCGAAGCGGGCAAGCAAAATTAGTGAAGAAAGGCTCCGTGCTGATCTTTCAGGTTCACTATACGACCAATGGCGAAGCCGGAACCGACCGCAGCAGCGTCGGCTTGATCTTCTCAAAACACCCCGTCGAAAAGCGGGTTATCACGGCGGGCGCGGTTGGACGCAATTTAGAGATTCCGCCCGGCGCACCGAATCACGAAGTGACGGCTTCGTTCGCCTTCAAAGAAGACAGCCACATTGATAGCCTGCACCCGCACATGCACATGCGGGGCAAAGATTTTCTCTTCCGATTGGTCTATCCCGATGGCACCTCGAAGCTTCTGCTTTCCGTGCCGCGATGGGATTTCAATTGGCAGCAAACCTTCATCTTCAAAGAAGAGGTTGCCGCGCCAAAAGGCAGTCGCCTCGAATGCGTCGCACATTATGACAACTCGGCGAAGAACAAATTTAATCCCGACCCGACGAAGTTGGTTAAGTGGGGGCCGCAAACTTGGGATGAAATGATGATCGGCTACTTCGATTACACACTCGACAAACAGGACTTGCGCCGTCCATCATCCGCCGATGCCAGCAACGGCAGCAAGTAACATCAAGAGGGGGAAACCGATGAAACGAGCAATCGTGATTTTATTTGCGACCTTGATGGCGGCAGGGGCATGGCAAACGCAAGATCAACAAGCGGCGGCTGTGACTTTCAGTAAAGATGTTGCGCCGATCATCTTCAGCAAATGCGCCAACTGCCATCGCCCCGGCGAAGTGGCTCCGATGGCGCTGACCTCCTATAAAGAGGTGCGCCCATGGAGCAAGGCAATTAAAGAAGAGGTGCTCGAACGTACCATGCCGCCATGGTTTGCCGACCCGCATACTTCGACTCTGAAATTCGGCAATGATCGGCGGCTGTCGCAAAAAGAGATTGATACGATTGCCGCTTGGGTTGACGCAGGCGCTCCGAAAGGCGACGACAAAGATTTACCGGCGATGCCCGATTACACGCCCGGGTGGACATTTGGCGAACCGGATGTGGTCATTGATATGCCCATCGAGTTTGAAGTGCCCGCTGAAGGGGAACTGCCGATGCAGAACTTTTATGTACCCGTTCCCTTCACCGAAGAGCGATGGGTGGAGAAAGTCGAACTGCGTCCAGGCAATCCAGCAGTCGTCCATCACTCGATTGCCAACGTTGTGCGGCTGCCCGAAGGCACAAAGATCGTCAACGGCAAAGCAGTCAAAGACGATGCGGCGGCAACTCAACTCAATAGTCAGTCGGCGCGCGATACCGGCGCACTAGCCGAAGGCGGAGCGCGCGAAGTCGTCCTCAGTCAGGATTCCTTCACTCGCGCAGGCGCGTTCAAGCTAGTCGGACAAGCGCCCGGAAAAGGCTTCGAACGTCATCACTCCGGAACGGCTAAACGCATCCTGCCAGGCATGTACATTCAATTCAACATGCATTATCAACCAAGCGGTCGCGTCGAAAAAGATCGCTCGCGGCTCGGCCTGTGGTTTGCGAAAATGCCGGTTACGCATGAGGTTTTGACCAAAGGCGTCACCGATACGATTTATATCGGCGGCAAGGAGTTGAGCGAAATGCGTACCGTCAACGGCAAAGAGGTAAAGGTGCGCGGCAAGCTGCCGAATATTCCGCCGAATGCCGATAATTGGGAGATTGCCGGTGAAGTTTTGATAAAAGAAGCTATTACCCTCTATGCCTTTGCGCCGCACATGCATTTGCGCGGCAAGGACATCAAATACACATTGATCTGGCCGGACGGTCGCAAGCAGGTGTTGCTCAACGTGCCGAAATTTGATTTCAACTGGCAGTTGCACTACGAATTAGCCGAACCCCTAAAAATTCCGGCAGGCAGCCGAATCCATGCCCTAGCGCATTACGATAACTCGATCAACAATCGCTATAATCCAGCGCCGCAAAAAGAGGTCTTCTGGAGCGAGCAGAGTTGGGACGAAATGTTCATCCCATGGTTTGAGTACACAGTGGACAGCAAAGACTTGACGAAGATGGCTGCCTCACCCGGCGCGAGCAAATAGAAGGCGGGTACGGGTAGTTTTTGTCGTTGCAATGGGCGACAATCGAATGCGGACTCACCGCACTCGACAACACACAGGGCTGTATGCGGCTACGGACTTAACAGGCTACCGGGTGAAGCAGATGCCAGCCTGATTATCATCATCGGGTATAAAAAACATTATGCGTATTCTGATGATCGTGCTTCTTGCCTTTCAACCGCTGTGGTCTTTGCCACCGCAGTCAATATTGGCTGAGCCGCAACAAGTATCGCGCCCCACTGAGCCGACTGACCCGATGCCGCCACCGAACATGGACTATTTTCTCGGCACTTGGTCGTTCGAATGGAACGTGCCGGAATCACCGCTCGGCGCTGCGGGAAAGATCACAGGCAAAGAGATTTACAAAAAGTTGGCTGATGGCAGCTATGAGAGCCTGATCGAAGGCGATAGCCCCGCAGGCTCTTTCAAAGGGCGGGCAACGACTCGCTACGACGCGAAAGAGAAGCGTATTAAACGCTCGGAGACCGGTCTATTCGGGGTGCCGTTCATCAAAAGCGGCACCATCGGCGGCGACCTCGGCGGCTACTACACCATCTTCTGGGAGAGTGAGCCGATAAAAAAAGATGGCAAGACGATCAGGCTAAAGGGCAAGACTTTGATGCTCTCACCCGCCCATTACCGATTGCAGGTGCAAATCTCCGTTGATGGCGGCGAGTATAGCAATTTCGGCAATCCCTGGTTTCGCAAAACCGAGTAGTCAGCATATCTTCAGGTTAGTAGATGAGTCTTTTCAAATTCAGATGAAAGTTTTCACTATAGCTCTTTCCAATTGGCTGCACTTGCGAAGCAGGCAGTCTCCGCACCCACTTTGCAAACTCTGCACCGCTGCTCTCAATCGCTTTGAGTCATACTCAACGACACCTGGCTTAAACGCTTTTGTCGTCCTTCCCGGCGTTGTCCTCTTGCTCTTTATGATTATGACCCTCGCGCCGCGCTCTCATCGCGCCGCTTCCCAACAACCCGCGCCCGCTTCGCAACAAGCTGCCGCCAAAATCTATGCGGAACGCTGTGCTGTCTGCCACGATAACCCGCAAGATCGCATTCCGCCGCGTTTCCTGATCGCACGCCGTTCCGCCGAAGATGTGATGCAAACCTTGACGACCGGCTCGATGAAGCAACAGGCTTCGGGACTGAGCGCAGATGAGATTCTCGCACTCGCAGTCTACTTGACCGGCAAACAACCAGGCGCATCCTATCAAGCCCTTATTGAAGCAAATCGTTGCGCGGAGGGCGGCACGCCGATCAATCTCAAAGCGCCACAGTGGAACGGATGGGGGCGCGATTTGGAGAACTCGCGCTATCAACCACAACCGGGTATTCGGGCAGAAGATGTGCCCCGCTTAAAGCTGAAATGGGCATGGGCGCATCCCGGCCCGATGGCTACTGGACAACCGACAATTATCGGCGACCGCCTCTTTGTCACCACCGAAGTCGGACAAATCTTCTGCTTGAATGCACAGACCGGCTGCACGCTCTGGACGATGAATGCGGGAGCGGCGACGCGCGCAGCGATGACTGTCGGGGCATTACCGGCTACATCGAAAGCAAAATTCGCTCTCTATTTCGGCGATGAAAAATCTACGGTGCAAGCCCTCGATGCCGCGACCGGTAAATTGCTTTGGAAGACGAAAGTTGAAGATCACTTGTTGTCACGCATCACCGGCTCGCCTGTTCTCTATCGCAATCGCTTATATGTGCCGGTCTCTTCGTTTGAAGAGACCGCTGGGCGCGATGCTAAATACGAATGCTGCACGTTTCGCGGCAGTGTCGTCGCGCTTGATGCTTACACCGGCAAAATCATTTGGAAGGCCTTCACCGTGCAAGCCAAGCCGAAGCCGTTCAAGAAGAATTCCGCTGGCACACAGATGTACGGCCCTGCGGGCGGCGCTATCTGGTCGGCTCCGACGCTCGATCTGACGCGCCGTGTGATCTATGTCGGCACGGGGAATTCGTATACTGACATTGATACGAAAGAGACCGATGCCATCATCGCTTTCGATATAGACACCGGCAAAATCAAGTGGGCGAATCAGGTTACGCTGAAAGATAACTTTCTGGTCGGCTGTCGCCAAAGCGGAGGCAATTGCCCAGATCAAGCCGGGCCGGATCATGATTTCGGCAGTTCACCAATTCTGCATACCCTTGCCAATGGAAAACAGGTTCTGCT
>CAYXVU010000028.1:14957-38774 GCA_964468725.1 uncultured Clostridia bacterium | reverse complement strand
GCCTCTGAAGCCCGCGAGGCGGAAGGCATCGGTAAGGATGCGGGAAAAATTCGCGTGGCCATTCGTACAGCGTTGGAAAATGAAGCAATCGCAACCTACTGGATAATGGAAAATGTCAACCAAGAAGCCCTTGGACATATCTCGGTTGTCAAAGAATGGAGTGACTGGAACGCGGGATATTATTGGTGGATTCAAAGTGTCTACCTCAAACCCGAATATCGTGGACAAAGGCTAATCAATCAGTTGCTTCAGACAGTCAGGGATTCGGCCATAACCAATCAGGCAGTTGAATTAAGACTCTATGTTCATAAAACCAACGAACGGGCGATTAAGGCATACGTAAAATTGGGCTTTGTGAATGCCGACTATCAAATCATGAGGATGATGCTCTAAATCGAAGCACGCGAGATGGGTAGAGGCCGTTGTTGGCTGGCCGCCAAGCATCGCCAAGAAAACTGAGGTGACAGGGCGCGGGCATAGCGCAGGGAAAAACACCAGCAACCCCCTTCGTTGAGCGGCGGTCTCTGACCGCCGTTCTCGCCACAGGACGACGGTCAGAGACCGCCGCTCAACCCTCTCGTCTTGCTTTGCAACTCGGTATAACATTTTTCGAGTGTTCCAATGTCATATGAATGGATTTAGCATCGAATCTGCGCGGCGCACCTGACGCAGGCGTTGTACTATCGAAGACCATCCTTTCCGGGCTTTGCCATAGGCAACCTCACGTTACGCTTCTCTGTTCATGCGATTGACAACAGACAGAAGCGACTGAATGCGCGCCGGGTCAACCGGGTTTTGCCAACACCCGTCCGTTTTGAAAAAGGTTCCGATGATGAAGCCGTCGGCGAGCGGGTAAAAATCTGTGATGTTGGTTGCCTCTATGCCCGAACCTAAGATAACCGGCAAGCGGCAATGGGATTTGGCTTCGCGCACATCTCCGATCTCCGGCGCTTTGCCGGTCACACTGCCGGTAACAATCACCGCATCGCCGCGCATAAACTCTACCGCTTCGCACGTCGCGCCCAATGAAATGTCTGCCGTGATGGCGTGCGAAGAGTGTTTCTTCTTCACGTCTGCCCACACAGCGACGCGCTCCGCACCAATCGCTTTGCGATAGCGTAGAAGCTGTGCGGCGCTCGATTCAATCAAACCTTCATCGGCGACGTGCGCGAAGGCGTAGCCTTCGACGCGGATAAAATCGAGTGCGGCAGCATGGGCGACGGCCAACGCTTCGATATTTGCGCCCGCAAGGATTTGAATCCCCGTCGGCAAGTTGCTTTCGGCTTTCACCGCCTGTCCGATCATGGTCATCGCGGCGACGATCTCTGCGCCGACCGCGCCGCGCAGATACGGAGCGTCATGCATATTTTCGATGCCGATGCCGTCAACTCCGCCCTCTCTGTAGAGCCGCGCTTCGACGGCGGCTTGCGCGGCCAACTCGGCAACGCTTTGTGTGCTCGCCGGGGTGCCAGGCAACGCGCCGACATGAATCATGCCAATGATCGGCTTCGGTTTAGAAAAAACTTTGATCATGGGCGAGAGCATAATCACACAAAAAATTCTGAAGGCGGTTGGCGCTGCACTCGCTAACGAGTGCAGCGCGTTATGCCTGCCCTCTGCGGTTTATTGACTGATCGGTTTGACGGGTGCAGGGTAAAGGTTATTATCGGCAAATTCCTTCAGCAAAGCGGGCAACTCGGCAATCAGGACATTCGCGTCTTGAATGACTTTTTCGAGCACCGTTTTGACTTCAGGAATTTGACGGCTCTGAATTTCGGTCGGCCGGGAAGTCGAACCCATAATCGCGCCTTTCGGCCCGCCGATGCGAAATCGCAGACTGCCCAACAAACGTTCGAAGTTGCCGGTCACGAAGGGGTCACCTAGTCCGATGCCAAAGCGATTGCCAACCGGCTCGAAGCGTTTCACAAAATCTTCGAGCTTCGTTTTCAGCGCCGCCGGAACCGTCGCATTGTCCTTCACCACCGCTTGCAAGGCGCGGATTCGTTCGTTCAGGCTGCCAACGCTTTCCGCCGCATCGTTGAACTTCTTATGCAAACGATGAAATTCCATCGCCGAATCGAACCAAGCGCGACGATCTTCATCCGAAATCACAATATCGGGATCGCCCTGCACATTGATGGTCTGGGTTGCCGCCTCTTTGCCGTCCACCTTCAACACAGCTTGATACGCCCCCGGCAAAACAAAGGGACCTTCCAAGCCGCCGCCGAAAAAGCCGCCGCCACCACCACCTTGCTGCCCACGCGGCGCGGGCAATGGCTCAACGCGCAAATCCCACACTACGGTGTTGAGTCCGGCCTTGTTTTTATCCTTCATCGCCATTCCGGACAGTTCCCGCACGACCGTGCCGGACGCATCCTTCACGGTTACAGCAACCGTCTTCGCCTGCGCTTTCAGGTGGTAGGTCAGATTTGCGCCGACCTCTGGATTTTTGCCGAGAAATTGCATATCGCCTTCGAATTCCCGCATGCGATCTCCGGCCAAGTTCATCTGATAGGCTGTCGGTACGGCAAAGAAATGCGCGTCCTCGCCGCGCGCTCTGGCGAACTGCTGCAACGGCGTGAGGTCATCGAGAATCCACAAACTGCGCCCGTGCGTCGCCAAAATCATGGCATTGTCGCGCGGGTGCAGAGTAATCTCATAAATCGGCACGGTCGGCAGATTGGCTTTCACGCGCATCCACTGCTTTCCTCTGTCAAACGTTACGAACAGCCCGGATTCCGTGCCCAGATAGAGCACTTCCGGGTTTTTCAAATCTTCCGTCAGGGTGCGCGCTACTTGCCCTTTTGGCAAATCCCCGGCGATGGATTTCCAACTCTGCCCATAGTCCTCGCTCTTGTAAACATAGGTTTTGAAGTCGTTCGAACGATGGCCATCGAAAGTGGCATACACCGTGCCTTCATTGAAGCGCGAAGGTGCGACTTCCGAAACGTAGGTGTTTTTGCCCAAGTCGGGAACCTTCGAAGTGACATTCGACCAATTCGCTCCGTCATCGCGCGACACGTTCACCTGTCCGTCATCCGAGCCGGTGTAGTACAACCCTGCGCGTTTGGGCGATTCGGCAAAGCTCACCAGGTTGCCGTATGAACTGACGCCATCGTTGCGTGCGATGGTGGTGTCTTTGCCTTTGACGCTCATCAGTTCCAACGTGTCGCGGTCGGTAGCCGTCGTCAAATCGGGGCTGATGGTCTTCCACGAATGGCCGCGATCCGTAGACTTAAAGACGTGATTGGCGCAAACGAAAATCGTCGCCGGGTTGTGTGGGGAGAGCGCCATCGGCGTATCCCAATTCCAGCGATATGGTTTCTCCCCTTCCATCGGTTCGGGGCGAATCGTTTTGCGCTCATTAGTCGTGCGATCAATGCGGCTCATGCGCCCGTCTTGCGATTCGGCATAGAGAATGTTGGGGTTGGTGGGGTCAAGCAATCCGACAAAACCATCGCCGCCGCTGATGATGAACCACTCATCGTTGCCGATGCCGCTTGCCGAACGTACGGCGCTCGGCCCGCACCACGTATTATTGTCTTGCAAACCGCCGCACACGGTGAACGGGCGTTTCATATCATAGGAGGCGTGATAGAACTGACCGAGCGGCATGTTGCGCAACCAAACATAGGTCTTGCTCTTGTCATACGAGATGCCGACGCCGCCATCGCCGCCAATCATCGTATGATTGGAATTGGCGGGATTGACCCACATCGCATGAAAATCAACGTGAATCTTTGCCGCGCCGTCGTTGCGAAATGTCTTGCCGCCATCATCAGAGATATGCAATTGCACGCCGAGAACGTAAATGCGTTGATCGTTATTCGGATCAATGCGGATCTGGCTGAAGTACATCGGGCGCGGGTTGGTGGCGCTCATCTTCGTCCAGCTTGCGCCCGCATCTTCCGAGCGATAAGTGCCGCCTTCGCGCGGGTGTTCGATGCGCGCATATACGATGTTGGGATTCTGGCGATAGACATCCATGCCGATGCGCCCTTTCGCGCCTTCGGGAATGCCTTGTGTGAGCTTCGTCCAGGTGCGTCCGGCGTCTGCGGTTTTGTAGATGGCGCTGCCGTTGCCGCCGCCATTGAACCCCCAGGTTGCGCGCCGCCGTTGATAGGTCGCCGCATAAAGAACCTTGTTATTCGACGGATCCATGACCAGTTCCGTCGCGCCGGTATCGCCATCGGTCTTGAGCGCATTCGCCCAACTCAATCCGCCGTCTGTGGTTTTGTAGACGCCACGCTCGCCGCCTGCTCCCCACAACGCGCCGAGCGCTGCAACGTAGACGACATCGTGATCTACCGGATCAACGATGATGCGGGCAATATGCTGTGAGTCTTTCAAACCCATGTGCTTCCAGCTTTTGCCGCCGTCAACCGATTTGTAAACCCCATCGCCCCATGACGAACTCTGGCGATTATTATTTTCGCCCGTGCCGACCCAAACCAGATTGGCATCGGTCGGAGCGATGGCGACATCACCAATCGAAGAGGTGTTTTCGTTATCAAAGACCGGTTCGAAGGTTGTCCCTTGATTCATCGTCTTCCATAGCCCGCCGGTGGCTGTGGCGACATAGAAGACGGCGGGGTTGCTTTCGAGCACGGCAAAATCGTCAATGCGTCCGGCCATCGAAGCAGGGCCGATCTCTCGAAATCGCAGCCCGTCAAAGGGCGATACGCCCTTGTTTTCGTCTGTGCTCGCGGGGCGCGCTGCAAAGGCCAGCAAAGCGATCAGACTGAGCAAACCCATCACGCGAAACCAGGTGCGTGCTTTTCGCATAACAGCTATCCTCCTACCTGAAGATTGATTCTGATTTTTGTGAGAACCCACTGAAGTTTGAATTGCCCGGCTACCTTATCAACCGTCTCGCGCCACTGGCAAGCGAGCGAAGCGATGTCGCAATTTTGACGACCGGGCAGTCGGGGCATTCCATCCTCAACACGTTCGGATGGGGAGAGGAGATTGGACACGGATAGACACCGATTGGAAGGATGCTCACGCTTCAATTGGTCGTATCCGTGAACATCCGTCTCCTCCGCGTTCATCTGTGTTCCGTTCCGGTTGAGAACGGAATGCTCCTGCCGAGCGCTTGCCAAATCGGACGAGCGGCTTCGGTCGCCGGTCAGCGCGTCGAACCGGGTTCGGCTGTAACCGCGCTCTTACTCTCGCTTACCTTCATATCGTTGAAGTTGAGCAACGAGTTGAAGAGCATTCCGAACTCGCCATGATTTTGCCAACGGTAACAAGGATTGGAAGCAAAGATTACGACTCGTCCGCTGCCGGTTGGCACATCAACGATAGCCGGACGATTGCGCAACTCGTTTGCGCCTTTCATCAAGCCGCTGAGAACCGAACCCTCCGTGCCAACAAACTGCATTAGAATCTGCCCTTTGTCTTTTTGCGGCACGGTCAATAACGGCCCCGCGCCATACCGCACAGGCAGCGTCGTGCCGCGATAGCCGTAAAAGATCGGATGCGTCGCTTGTAAAATTTCCGCCTCGATAATCGGCCCCGGCGCATAGAACTGTGACGACGTGCGCGCTGCTTCTATCGTTCGAGTCAATCCCATCTCCGGCGCAAAGAAGCTGGCCGCGCCGAGCGTAATCAATACGCCGCCCGATTGAATGAACTTCTCGAACTCCACGACGCCCGCCAGTCCGAAGCCGCCAGTGATGTCGTCCGACTCGCCATACATACCATGCGATTTGAACTGCTCGGACTTCGCGTACGCCAGCGGTTTGCGCCTCGGTTCAAGGTCAAAGACGATCCGTTTGCCGCTGCCCCCCTGATGCGGCATCAGAATTACATCATAGGAAGCGCGCAGATCGCCTCGCTTTACCCGCTCCTTATGAATCAAGTCATACGCTACTTCGAACTGATCGAGCGCGTGACGCACCCAACCGACCTCTTGCGTATTGCCCCACATGCTATAAACGGCGATGCGCGGCAAATCCAGATCGTGCATTGCAACGCCGGGCATCTCTTTTATCGAGAAGGCCGACAACCCTAACGCCTCCACGGCGTTTTTGACGCGGTCATAGACATCCTGACCATTTTGACTTGCCGGAATCACAAACGACCCGATGGGCAACTCCATACCGCCGGAGGTAAAGGCTTGCTCGGCAACCTGCACTTTCAACTCTTTAAGCCGATAACGCAGCGTGATCATGTTGTTCGATCCGTGATGGGCTATGGCATAGGCCTTTGCGCCTTTGTTGCCTGAAAGCGTACCCTTCGGCTCGACCTTGCTAACGGAATCGGCGGGGACATCGAGAATCGCTTTGTCGGCAATCTCTTTTACTTCGGTCTGCAACATCAATCCCATCGTCCAACCCGTATCGTCATAGGTTCGCAGGCTTGGGTCGGGAAAGACTTGCTTCTCCAATAACACCTTTGCCAGTCGGCCATAAGGCTGGTCGCGTTTGATGAGGTAAGAGCCCGCCGGAAAGGTTCCCTCTTTCACTTTGACTTCGCGCGTTGCGCGTCCGACTTCGATGCCCTGTTGGAGCAGCAGATTGACCAACAAGGCGACGCGCGTTTGATCGCGTTGCCCCGCTGGAATCACAAAGCCATGCGGCGGTTTGCTCTTTCCGTCCTCGATGGAGTTGCGCGACTTCTTGTAGAAGTTTTCCAGCACGATTTGAGGAAACTGCGAAGTCAGTTGCAAGCCGCTGAGCACGCCCGTCTGCATGTAATTGGTGTTGTTTCGCATTGACCATTCAACTTCTCGATAAGGCGGATTGGGTCTGTACCACTCGCGCGACGATTGCGGGCCGACCGTGCGTTTCATCGTGTTTGCCCCGCCGTTGCCGAAGGTCTCGTACATGCGAAGCATGCCGTTATGGTTCGATGACATAAAGCCCAGATAACCCGGCGACCACATATCCACAAAGGCATGCGTCCACACGCCGGGCATACCGTACTTTGTCATCTGCGCCATCTCGAAGTTGGCAAACCACGGCAACTCGCCGTAGAGAATCGGGTCGAGCGTCGGCTGTTGCGGCGCTTGTCCGCTGAAGGTGTAAAGAAACGGCACAGACTCATGCAGGTCATGCATGATAGGCGGATGCCATTGCAGATACCAATCAAGGCTGGCTTTCATGGTCACCTGCGAGTAATTGATGTCGCGGTTGTTGTCGTGAAAGATATACTTGCCCCAATACGGCGGCCCGCCCATGCTGTCATCCTGCCCCTTTTCATCCAGTTTGTGGCGATAGTACCAATCCACATAGCGATCTCGGCCATCGGGTTCAAGCGCCGGTGTAATCATAGTAATCACGTTTTGGCGGATGGCATTGATGAGAGGCGAATCTTCAGCGGCCAAGCGATAGCCGAGTTCCATGACCATTTCCGGCGGGCCGGTTTCGCCACTGTGCAGGCCTGCGGTCATATGGTAGATGGGTTTGGCTTTGGCAATGATTTCGCGCGCCTGTTCTTCGGTCAGTCGGCGCGGGTCGGCCAGTTGTGCGAGGTAGCCGCGATAGCGATCCAGATTGCGAATCGTCTCTTCGTCGGCAATCGCTACGACGATCACTTCGCGCCCCTCGTCCGTGCGGCCTGCGGTGAAGACTTTGACGCGCGGACTTTTCTCAGCCAATACGCGAAAGTATCGGTAGATGCCATCGGTATAGGTCAGCTTTTGTGGCATGCCGATGTGATACCCCAACACATCCTTGGGTGATGGAATGCCCGCCACTTTCGGCAAGTGGTCTACGAGAGGACTGATGAATTCCGGCTTAGTTGTCCACTCTTTGACCGACTTGGCAAAGTCTTCATCCATCGTTTGGGGTTGCGGCTTAACCGACTGCGCTGCAACCGTAAAGGCGAGCAGTGCGCCGAGCAACAGGCTGGAAACCGAATGGCCGAGGTTGCGAAGACCAAAATTCATGCTCTTTCTCCTGAATCAGCGACCGAAACCCATTACGCGGGAGGTCACTGTTGGTTGGCGTTCGGAAGCGGATCGTTAGCAGGCCACCTTGCCAGTAGCCTAAAAAATTGGAGGTGGAAAGATCAAGCGGGCACGGTCATGCCGACCCACGTCAACTGCCGGTAAAGACCGGCTTGCGCTTCTCTAAAAATGCCGCAATGCCTTCTTGATAGTCGGCGCTATCGAGACAGTGCCGAATGGCCGCTTCAACACGGGATGTCTCTTGTTCCGACTCCGGCAATAATGATTGCTGAATGGCGAGCTTTTGCGCCGCTAACGCCAGCGGCGCAAGTCGGGTCATCTGCATCGCATAGTCGCGGGTGACCGTCTCCAACTCTTCTGCGGCTACGACGCGATTGAGCAAGCCAATTCGCAGGGCTTCTTCGGCTTCCAACGCGCGCGCCGAGAGCAACAGATCGGCGGCCTGTGTTGCGCCGACCAGCTTGAGTAAGCGGCGAATGCCGAAGCGCAAGGGGTAAGCGATTCCAAGCCGCGCCGCCGGAATGGCAAAACGCGCGTGCGCGGCGGCAAAACGTAAATCGCATGCCATCGCTAATAATACGCCGCCGCCAAAACATAATCCGTTGATCATGGCAATCACCGGTTGCGGCGCTTCGATCAAGGCGCGCAATGCCGCAGTGGAGAGTTGCTCATACTCGACCGTCAATTCAGCGTTGGCGCGAATCGCCGGGAATTCGGAGACATCCGCCCCGGAGATGAAGGCTTGCTCGCCTGCACCGCGAACGAGAATGACGCGGATCTCTTGGTCAGCGGCCAGTGCCGTCGCTTCGACAGCCAGATTGTGCCAGATTTCAGCGTTGACCGCATTGCGCGCCGCCGGGCGATTGATGACTAACCAGGCCAACGGCGGTTCGCGCAAAACGAGCAGCGAAGGTTGATGAGTCTCATCCATAATTGTCATCGAACACACGGTCACAGTCTTTCATCTGAACGTCGAAAACACAGCCAACTACCGTACACCGACGGCACGAAAGGGATTCGCCCGCTACAAGCCCTCTCATTATACCGGACACGAGTTGAGAGGCGGTCTTTGACCGCCGTGCCGCCAATCGCGGTCAGAGACCGCTCCTCAACGGTTGTTTGAGCCTGAATACGACCGCTTCTATCCACGAGTTGAGAGGCGGTCTTTGACCGCCGTGCCGCCCCGTCGCCCATTTAAGAAAAGCGCGATTATCGAATTGCGACGTTGCAGAACCGTTGAGCGGTTCGCAGTCCGTCGGGCATTCTCTATTTCTCTTCCCGCTTTTTCAAGTTGCCTGAGCCGCTTATCAATTCTCAGTCGAGCGACTATACTGCACTCGGCTGCGCGCCTGTCCATCCTAATCAACCGGAGAGGAGGCTTCACCCAATGCAACCCACGCCGATGCCGCCCGACAAACCGAAGAACTGGTTTCAACGAAATTGGAAATGGATGATTCCGTCCGGCTGCTTCGGAATCATCGTCAGCGTCCTCGCTTTAATGGCGCTGATCTTCTACATCGTTCAGAGCGCAATGAAATCTTCCGATGCTTACAAAGAAGCATTGACGAGGGCGAAGACTAATCCGACGGTCATCAAAGAGTTGGGCGAACCCATCGAAGCAGGTTGGTGGACGAACGGCTCCATTAAAGTCAACAGCGACTCGGGGCGTGCTGAATTGTCCATTCCCATTAGCGGCCCAAAGAACTCGGCCACCCTGTATCTATTGGCGTCAAAGGCGGGTGGACGGTGGAATTTTTCCCGCTTAGAGGTCACAATTGACGGGACAAACCAGACCGTCAATCTGCTGACGACCGCCCGATAGTTGGGCGGTCTGGTAGGTGAACGGAGAAGAGGAGAAGACGAAATGAAGTGCCCGATTTGCGGCGAGCCGACCCAATGGAAAGAGAATCCCGTGCGCCCGTTTTGCTCCGAGCGTTGTCAAACGATTGATCTCGGCAATTGGGCGTCGGAAGAGTATGTCGTCTCTTCGCCGCTTAAGGATACAGAAGAATCAGTCATCCCGAAGTCAGAAGGCTGAGCCACCGGATCACAAAATGTTGGAGCAACTTATGGCCAAATCAATCTCACAGAGTCAGAGCCTATGGACACCGGGTCGCATCATGGCGACGGCGGTTGTTGCCGTCCTGATCGCCGCGTTGGTCTACACCTTTTTTTCCGGCCATTCGGAGCCGGAATGGAAGATCAAACTGGCATTGCCGGGCACGTCCGTCTCCGATACCTCGATCAACGTGCCGAAAGATTTCGAGATTGCCACCCTGGAGGGCAGCTCCTTCAAACTTTCGGACTATCGCGGCAAGGTGGTCGTTGTTGATTTCTGGGCGACCTGGTGTCCGCCGTGTCGGGATGGCGTGCCGCAACTGGTTCGCATCCAGCAACAACTCAAAGAGCGCGGCGTGGAAATCATCGGTCTACACATTGATGATCGCGGCAGGTCATCGCCTGAAGCCATTCGCAATTTCATGGGTCAATACGCCATCAATTACCAAATCGGGTTGGCAACCGATCAGCTCTTTACCTCCTATCTGGGCACGCAACAGACCGCCATTCCGCAAACCCTCGTCTTTGATCGTCGAGGCCGCGCCGTCGCCCACATCGTCGGCTACAACCCGGCGTTGGCCAAAGAATTGGACGCGGCCATCAACACCGCCCTCTCAGGTTCATAGCCATGCGCAGAGCCAAAATCGTTGCGACCATCGGCCCAGCTTCGGAAACGGACGCGCAACTGCGCGCCCTGCTGCTGGCGGGCATGGATGTCGCACGCATCAACATGTCACATGGCGAACGAGAACATCATGGCACGGTCATCGAGCGCATTCGCCGCGTCGCCGCCGAACTCAACAAACCGGTTGCCGTGATGCTCGATCTATCCGGGCCAAAAATCCGCACCGGACGAATGCGCGAAGGCGAAACCCGACTCGATGAAGGCGCAGAGGTTCGCATCACTGCCGAAGAGATCGAAGGTGACGCCGAACGCTTCTCTTCCAACTACCCGCTCCTCGCCCGCGAAGTCCGCAGCGGCGACCGCATCCTCATCAGTGACGGCGAGATCGAGTTACAAGTCGTCTCGACCACAGCGAGCGAAGTGACGGCGCGCGTGGTACACGGCGGCGTGCTTGGCCCGCGCAAAGGCATCAACCTGCCCGGCGCGCAAATCTCTATCCCTTCGATCACTGAAAAAGACCGACTCGATTTGGCTTATGGCATCGCGCAGGGCGTTGATCTGGTAGCCCAATCGTTCGTTCGCAATGCGGCAGATTGCCAACAGGCGCGGCAGTTAATCAAAGAGTTGGGCGGCACTCCGCGATTGATCGCCAAAATCGAAAAGCCCGAAGCGGTTGACGACTTCGCCAACATTCTTGAGGTAGTGGATGGCGTGATGGTAGCACGCGGCGATCTGGCGGTTGAGACTTCGACCGAGCGCGTGCCGGTGTTGCAAAAGAAGATCATTGCCGAAACCCTCGTCGCGCAGAAACTCACGATCACGGCGACGCAGATGTTGCAATCTATGATTGATAACCCGCGCCCGACGCGCGCCGAAGCATCGGACGTTGCCAATGCCGTGTTGGACGGTTCGGATGCGGTGATGCTGTCTGGCGAAACCGCAGTCGGACGGTTTCCAGTCGAGGCGGTGACGATGATGGAACGCATCATTCGCACGACGGAGGAGATTACCAATCCGGCGCGCGAGGTGATGCGTCAAGCGACGGTGGGTCGCGGCTCCGGTTCGGTGGGTCGCGCGATCAGCGAAGCGGCCTTGTATGCGGCTGAGGAGTTAGGCAGCCGCTTGATCGTCGTCATCACGCACAGCGGGCATATGGCGCGCAGAGCCGCAGCGATTCGCCCGCAACAACGCGTCATTGCGCTCACGTCAGTTGAGCAAAGTTATCGTCAACTTGCCGCAACCTGGGGAGTCGAGCCGTACTTGTTAGCCTGCCCAGTTGATGCGGATGATCTATTGGCGCGGGCAGACCATGCCTTGCTCGAATGGGGGCTGGCCGAACGCGGTGAGACGATTATCGTTATGGCCGGACGGTTGAATGATGTAACGATTTCGCACTCCATGAAACTTCATCGCGTCGGCGACTTAACCGATGGATAAGGTGGATTATGCGAATCAAGCGGAGAAATTGCTGAGAGCGTTGAGAGGCGGTCGTTGACCGCCTCTGCCCGACCGGCATTTGGGCGCATCAGCAGAGTTTGGCAACAACCGCAGGTTCCGTTTTCCCGCAATCACACGACAAGAGTGGCCCGTAATAACGATCTGTCTTCGCAGGCATTGAAAGGAGTATGAATGAGAAGACTGACTCTCTTATCCATCATCCTGGCCATCATTGTGGCTGTTGGCTTTTTGGCTTCGACGAACACTGACGATGAAAAATCGCGCGTGACTTTTTCCAAAGAGGTTGCTCCGATCTTGTTCAAACATTGTGCAGGGTGTCATCGCCCGGATGATCTGGCTCCGATGTCGTTGCTCACTTACAAAGAGGCGCGCCCATGGGCGCGCTCGATCAGAGAGAAAGTCGTGAATCGTGACATGCCACCCTGGCCTGCCGACCCGCAGTACGGCGAGTTCTCAAATGACGTGAGCCTTTCGCAACGCGACATCGAAACTATCGTCCGGTGGGTAGACCAAGGTGCGCCGGAGGGCAACCCAGGCGACTTGCCGCCCAGGCCACAAGTAGCCGACCAATGGGAGATTCAACAGCCTGATGCCGTGTTCCCCCTTCAGCAAGAGTGGAAAGGTGAAGCGAAGGGAATAGACGAGAATTTGGAATTCGTCGTCCCCACCGGCTTCACTGAAGACCGCTGGATTCAGGCCGTCGAATTTCGCCCCGGCAACAAGCGCGTCGTCCATCATGCAGTGGTCTTGACTCAATCGCCTGAAATGCGCGCATCGGCGCAAGCAAGCGCGCCATCCGGCAGCGGAGATTCGCTCTTTCGCATACAGGGGACGAATCGCCAAGTTCGAGACGAAGTTCCGGTCATTGATGACGGGTGCAGCACCCCGAACGGCGGCGGTGGCGGCAATAATGCTCGCTTTGCGTTGACGGTTTACGCTCCCGGTCGAGCGGCTGACCAGTGGCCTGAAGGAACCGCCAAGCTGATACCGAAAGGGTCGAATCTTATCTTTCAAATGCACTATTCGAAAGCGACCGGCAAACCGGAAACCGACCGTTCCGCCGTTGCCGTGCGCTTCGCGCGACGGCCTGTCGAGAAGATGGTCATCTCGCTCGACATCATGAACTTTTACTTTCGCATACCCGCCGGAGCCAGCCATCATCGCGTCACGGCTTGCTCAACCTTCAACAGAGATGTTGAGGTTGTCAGTTTCATGCCCCATATGCATGTTCGCGGGAAGGATGTGCAGTACGAAGCCCTCTACCCGGATGGGCGACGAGAAATCCTGCTCAACGTGCCGCGCTACAATTTCTACTGGCAGACGCTCTACAAGCTCAAACAGCCCAAAGCGATTCCTAAAGGGACGCGCATCGCGGTGACGGCGCACTTTGACAATTCGAGTCGCAATAAGTACAACCCGGATGCGAAGCAGCGTGTGCGCTTTGGCGATTCAACGACGGATGAGATGCTGGCGGGGTTCGTAGATTACTTGGCCGCCGCGCCGAAAGGCGAGCGCGCTGTCGCCAACATCAATCCGGCAATCTATGATCGTTACGTTGGCGATTATCTGGTGGGATCGAGAACCTGCACGGTCACGCGCGAAGGCGATAAGCTCATTCTCATCGCTCCGGGTTGGATGAAGGCCGAAGCCGTTCCCGAATCGGAAACCCAATTCTCCCTGCGCGCGATGGACGCACAGATGACCTTCTTGCTTAATGAAAAAGGGGAGGTCAGCGGCTTTGTGTTTGAGATGGGGAATCGGACGATGCACGCCAAGCGCGCGACTCCGAATCCTCAAAAACCGCCGAATTAGCGCGCCAAAAGAGGCGCACACAGGTCTGTGCGCCGATGAGTTGAAAGAAGGCTGCTATGCATGACCTAACCAAGCGGCGCGATTACAGCAACCCGAAGGAAGTAGAAGAGTGGGCGGAGAATGCGAATGCCAGAAGGCCATTTCGCCTGCAATTTTTCGAAGCGTTTGCTGCCGAGATTGCCGCCCTTTCGCAACCAACGATTCTCGAATTGGGAAGCGGGCCGGGTTTTCTGGCCGAACACCTGCTGCAACGGTGCGCCATCAGAGCCTATCACCTCTTCGACTTCTCACCCTATATGCTGCGTCTGAGTCGCACCCGCTTGCTGCCATTTGGAGAAACGGTATTTTTTCATCAACGAAGTTTTTCTGATGAGCAGTGGTGGCAAGGGCTGCCCGTACCTTTTGATGCTGTCCTCTCGTTGCAAGCGCTTCATCAAGTGCGGCAAGCCGAGCGGCTCAAGAGGCTATACCAAGAGATTCGATGCGTTGTGAAAACGGGAGGCCTCGTGCTCGTTGCGGATAAAATCAGCAAAGCTCGTCAAGCGAACGAAGGGCTTTTGACGGCGAGCGCACAAGAGGCCGCTTTGCGAGCAGCCGGGTTGCAGGAGATTCGGCCAGTTTTGGCGCGCGGCGATTTGATGATGTTTGCCAGTTATGGGTAAAGCCGATTGAGCAGGCGAGACTCGATTACGATGATTAGAATAAAGTATTCATGCTATTGCGACACCTGGAGCAGATTCGGGCGCCGACCCGATACGATCATCCCTCTCGGTTACTGCGGCACATGCCATATCTGTAGAGAGTGGGGGCACACAAGTTGTTATCCGCCGCATGGGCCTATGACTGATTCGATAGGCTGGTGTGATCGCTGCTTTCTCGTCGAACGCCACCGCCCCGGCGCGCGTCCCGCAGAGGTTTATTATTACTCTGCTGGCCCGCACTTCTGGAGCGATGAGTATCGCTATGAACTGGCTGCGCCGTTCAGTGACTTTGCCATTGAGTACTTCACGAAAATGGTGGGTGAAATGGAAGGTTCGGAAAGCCGTATGTTACTCAAATTCGAGAATCACATCGCCATTGATTTCTGGTTGCGTGATGACGAAGCGCTCGATATGAGTTTCGGCGATCCGGGACGCGCCTTTTGGGGTCTCGGCATCGTTGATGCCCAAATAGCCGCAAGCGTCATCAAAGCCGGAGCAGCGGGCGGCGACCTGCGCGATGTACTCGATCAAACCGCTGCCGACATCACATACTTTGCGGCCTATCAACCGCCCGCCGACTCACCCGATGAGAAGTGAAGACTCGCGGTTTTCTCGGTTGGAGGAGCGATGAAGTCTGCGGTCATCATCATTGATGTACAACGAGGGTATTTCGAGACAGAGCCGCCACCGGCTGATGCCGATGCCGTGATCGCGCAGATCAATTCGCTCACCGCGCGCGCGCGAAACAGTCAGGTGCCGGTCATCTTCGTGCAGCACGAAGCTCAATTCGCTTTCGGATCGTCGGGTTGGGAGTTGGAGCAACAATTGCGAGTTGAATCGGGCGATTACAGAATTCGCAAATCAACCCCTGACTCATTTTTACGAACCGAGCTTGCCGAGCTGCTTTCGCGTTTAGGAGTCTCCCGGTTGATCGTCTGCGGCTATGCGACAGAAGGATGCGTAGACACCACCATACGGCGAGCCGCCGCTTTAGGGTATGACATAACGATAGCCGGTGATGCGCATACGACAGACAACAAACTACACGCAACCGCCGCGCAAATCCGTGAGCATCATCATGCCACGCTTTCCGACCTTACCAGTTTCGATGCGACAATCAGCGTTGCGCCTTCGGCGGACATCGAGTTGAGCAGGTAATTCGGCCTTTGGCCATCGCCATGAGAAGCGGGCAGCATCGAAGAACCAATGAATTGATTGCCATACACCGGCTCAAAAGCCACTGCGTTTCGTCTTTCACAACGGTGACATCCGTCAGCGTGAGCCTGAATAGGGCTTCACCGTTTCCCGGTCGGAGGCGGAGGCCGGTCGCAGGCTGATGGCCGCGCCGCCGCCCGCTGCCAATTCGATCTGCAAGACGGTCTGCTCGCTGACCAATACCTTCTGAATCTGATAGACCATCGGGTTGCTCTGCCAATGTGCGCCCGCCGCATCCGTGTAGAGCGTTGCCACGTACCATCGTTGCGGCGAGAGAAAGCGCAGCGGGATGGTCGCTTTGCGGGCTTGCTCGTCGGTGATGGCTCCGATGAACCACTCTTCCCGGTTCTTCGCTTTTCGAGCGATAGTCAGGTAATCACCCGGCTCGGCTGCAATGATCTTTGTATCATCCCAATCAACCGCCACATCTTTGATGAACTGAAAGGCGTCCAGACGGCGCTCATAGTTTTCCGGCAGGTCGGCAGCCATCTGTAACGGGCTGTACATGGTCACGTACAAAGCTAACTGTTTAGCGAGGGTCGAACGCACGGTGCTGCGAATTTGACCTTGCTTGTCAGGTGCGAACTCTTCGAACTTGATCTGAAAGATTCCCGGCGTGTAATCCATCGGCCCCCCGATCAAACGGGTGAAGGGCAGAATCGTTTCGTGTTCAGGAGAATTGCCCGTTGGCGACCAGCCCGAATTAAATTCGTTGCCGCGCGCGGCTTCGCAAGCCAACCAGTTTGGATAGGTGCGATGCAATCCGGTCGGGCGCACCGGCTCGTGCGCGTTCAGCATAATCCGGTAATGCGCCGTCTTCTCGGCGACGCGCCCATAGTGATTGACCATCCATTGGCCATCGTGATGTTCGCCGCGCGGAATGATTTTGCCAACGTAACCGGTCTTGACCGTGTCGTAACCGTATCGCTTCATGAATCGGAAGGCTTCATCCATACGGCGTTCATAATTGGTGACCGAAGATGATGTCTCATGGTGCATGATGAGCTTCACGCCTCTTTCCGCCGCGTAGCGTTGCAACCCTTCGACATCGAAATCGGGATAGGGAGTAAGGAAATCGAACACCTCCTCTTTCCATAATCCGAACCAATCCTCCCACCCGACATTCCAACCTTCGACCAACACGCCATCAAATCCGTGACGCGCAGCAAAATCAATGTAGCGTTTCGTATTGTTTGTCGTCGCACCGTGCTTGCCGTTGGGCGTCAGACGCGCCCAATCGGTCGTCGCCAGTTTGAGATTGCCGACATCGGCATAATTCCAACTGTATTTGCCAATGTGCATGCCCCACCAGATGCCGATGTACTTTTGCGGCTTGATCCAACTGGCATCTGAAATGGTTGATGGCTCGTTCAGATTCAAGATCAGTTTGGAAGCTAAAATATCGGCTGCCCGGTCACTGACGATGATCGTGCGCCAAGGCGTCTTCGCAGGCGTTTGCAGATAGGCTTTATTGCCCACCGCGTCGGGAACCAACTGCGACGTAAGGGAGAAGGTTTGTTGGTTGACCAGCAGATTCATGGCGGGATAGTTGATTAACGCCGCTTCATGAATGTTGATATATAAACCATCCGCTGTCTTCATCATCAAAGGGGTCTGCACGGCATTGGCGGCAATGATGGATTTGACGGCGATGTCGTTAGCCGCTTCGCCGAGGCGCGCATTGATGCTGCTGAGGCGGGTTGTTTGATAAGCATATTCGTTGCTGTCATAGTCGCCAGGGATCCAAAAGGTTTGATGATCGCCAGTCACAGTAAATTCGGTCTTCTCATCCGTCAAAATGAATGACCGCAACCCGGATTGCTCGGGGAATTCGTAACGAAACCCTAAGCCGTCATCAAAGAGACGGAAGCGCAGAATCAAGCGGCGCGGGTTGGCGGAGGTTTCTCGCAGCAGTACGGCCAGTTCTTTGTAGTGATTGCGAATCTGTTTGACTTCTCCCCACACCGGCTCCCACGTTTCGTCACGCTCAACAGGGCTCGCGTTCACCACCGTGAAACCATCGACGAGAGCCTTTTGATCTTTCAAAAGCACACCAAGCCGACTGTTACCGATCACCGTTTTGCCCCCGAAAGCGAGTTGATAGGTCGGTTCACCCGCGCGGGTCAAAGCAAAGGTAAGGGCGAGTTTACCATTGGGCGATTGAATCTGTTGGGCTGACGCTGCGACGCTGAAGAGTCCTACGAATACGAATAGGAGCTTGATGCTCACCCCACCTCTTTTCATGTTGCTTTGCTCCAGCAGGCTAATAACCTATATTGCGCTGACCTAAGGCGTCGTTATGCTACTGACTGCCGAAACGAAATTCAAACCATCAGCGGCAACCAGGTGCTTCGGCACAGCGGGTTCGCTCCTCCGTATTTCGATACCGTTTACGACTGCGCTTCGTGTATGCTGCTACCGCAAGGCAAGCCGCATCGCTGTGACACGCAGTCCGATTTTTCATAAACTGATGAGGCATGAAGCTAGCGCGTTCGACCATCATCAAGACGAGTCTGTTTGGTCTTGCTCTGCTTGCGGCCTTCATTCCCCTCCCCGCAAGTTGGGCAGAGCGATATTACGCCAATGGCCTCTATCCCTCGGTGCAAGCGGGGCTGACGCCGGTATCGAACATTGCACCGTTTGCCTGCACCGATGCGCTTCTGCTGACTCTGATTCTTTGCCTTCCTGCGTGGTGGGTCTTCGCCCTCAAACGCACAGAGCGCGGGCGACGTTGGCGTCAGGCGGGCAAGCTGGCAATCAATACGTTGGCGATGGCAGCCATTGCTTATTTGCTCTTTCTTTCGTTATGGGGATTCAACTATCAACGTCAGCCGCTCACAACCAAACTGGATTATGACGCGCAGCGCGTGACCGATGACGCTCTCAAAGAGTTTCGCCGCCTCGCCGTCGAACGCGTCAACCTTGCTTATCAAGCGGCGCGGACAACCGATTGGCCGGATGAGCCGACCTGGCGCAACCAGTTGCATCAGTCATTCGGAGCGACGCTCGCGCATTTTGGTCATCGTCGCAACATCACGCTCGCCATTCCGAAAACGACGATCTTCGATTTTTATCTCGGCGCTACCAGCATCGCAGGATTCATCAACCCGTTCGCGCAAGAAGTCGTACTCGACAAGGAGGCTCTGTTTTTTGAAAAGCCTTATCTGCTGGCGCACGAATGGGCGCACCTTGCCGGGTATGCCAATGAAGCGGAAGCCAGTTTTATCGGAGCGCTTGCCCTGATTGGCTCTGACCATCCGGCGTTGCAGTATTCCGGCTGGCTTTTGTTGATTCAGCATTCGCCTTGGCCAGTTGCTAACAACTCCGCAGAGGGCGAAGCAAATGAGCGAACTGAGCCGCCGCCGAAGCCCGCGCCCGAAGTGCTGGACGATCTGCGCGCCATTGATGAACGCCTGCAACGCCGTCAGAGCGCTCTGCTCAATCGCTTGCAGTGGGCGATGTATGACCGTTTTTTGAAAGCCAATCGCGTGCAGGAAGGTACGCGCAGTTATGGATTATTGGTAAACCTGATTGTCGGCACACGCATAGAGATGCTACCGGCGAGTTGAAAAAAAATCGAACCCGGCGGCAACAGAGACGACGGATATTGATGAACCCTTGCTTCTGCCTTCTGTCCGCCCTCTCGACCGGAGTTCATCCATGCTCAATCTCCTTACTCCCATCCAAGCAAGTCGAGAACTGCCTGAAACTAAGCAGGGGTTCGGGCGGCAGGCTCGCCATCCGTCCAGCTTGATACCTCAACAAACCAGTTGCTAAGATGCTCAGTCTTTGTGCCAGCCGAAATGGTTGCTGTGCGGGCTGAGAAGATGAGCCTTGCCATTGACCAAGCGACAGACGCCGGTTATTACCATGATTTGAGCAAGAGAGCTGGCAACGGAATAGGAGGAGTGCATTGGCAAACGAAACTTTTGATGTCGTCGTGATTGGAGCCGGTCCCGGCGGGTATGTCGCGGCGATCCGCGCGGCGCAACTCGGATTGCGAACCGCAATCGTTGAAAAAGATAAGAATCTCGGCGGCACTTGCTTGTTGCGCGGCTGCATCCCAACCAAAGCGTTGCTGCACACCGCAGACGTTTATGATGAGATCAAACACGCGGCCAGCATCGGCGTCACCACCAGCGGCGTCTCCCTCGACTTCCTGCAAGCGCAGAAGAATAAGAGCAAAGTAGTACTCAAACTGGCAAAAGGCGTCGAATTCTTGATGAAGAAGAACAAGATTCAGGTCTTCAAAGGAACGGCGCACTTCGTCACCGCAAAACAGATAACGGTTACCGCTGCTGACGAAACCACTCAACACATCACTACCAATCATGTCGTCATTGCAACAGGCTCGGTGCCGCGTTCGCTGCCCGGTCTGGAGATTGACGGCCAACATATCATCACCAGCGATGAGTTGTTAGACCTTCAAGAGGTTCCCAAATCGTTGATCGTACTCGGCGCGGGCGCGGTCGGCGTCGAATTTGCGTCTCTGTTTGCGCGCTTCGGAACCGATACGACGATCATCGAGCTGCTGCCGCGACTCTTGCCCATCGAAGACGACGAGATTAGCGCCGAACTCGGCAAGTCGTTTAAGAAGCAGGGCATCAAAGCCTTCACCAGCGCGAGTTTTCAACGAGCCGTCGTCGAAAACGGACAGGTCACAGTTACGGCGCGCGTCGGCGAAGAGGATCGCCAATTCACCGCCGAAAAATTTCTCGTTGCCGTCGGGCGGCGCGCTTTTACAGACGGGTTGAGACTGGAAAACACGCGCGTTGAACTGGAACGCGGCTACATTAAGGTTGACCCCTACATGCGAACCGCCGAGCCGGGTATCTATGCCATCGGGGATGTTGTGCCGACGCCGTGGCTAGCGCACGTCGCTTCGGCTGAAGGCATTCTGGCCGTCGAAACTATCGCAGGCAAACCGACGCAGCCAATCAACTATGACCGCGTGCCAAGCTGTACCTACTGCCAGCCGGAAGTCGCCAGTTGCGGGCTGACCGAAGCGAAAGCCAGAGAGCGCGGCTATGAGGTCAAGGTCGGTCGCTTCCCGATTCCAGTGATTGCCAAAGCGCAGATACTCGGCGCGACTGAAGGACTGGTGAAAGTCATTCGGGATGCCAAGTATGACGAATTTTTAGGCATGCATATCATCGGCCCGCACGCCACCGAGTTGATCGCCGAAGCGGGGATCGCCTTGCAGTTGGAAGCAACCGTCGAAGATTTGATTCACACAATGCACGCGCATCCGACCGTTTCGGAAGTCATGCACGAAGCCGCCGAAGACGCGCACGGTATGGTCATACATGTCTAGTCGCCTATCCGTTGCCCCTCGTCTGTTGTCTGTCTTTCACAACTTGACAACGGGCAACTGGCGACGGACAAGGGGTGACGGACAACGGACAGTTCATGGAACTCACGAAATCTCAACAGCTCGAATTGCTCTACTTCATGCGCCTAACCCGCGCGTTGGAAGAACGACTGGAGAATCTCCTCAAGCAAGGCAAGATCAAAGGCGGATTGTTTCGCTCGCTCGGACAGGAAGCAACGGCAGTCGGTTCGGCATACGCGCTCGACAAGAATCATCACGACATCCTTTCGCCGCTGACCCGCGATATGGGCGCGATAATGGTGATGGACGCCAAACCGCGCGAAGTCTTCTCTTCTTATCTGGCGCGCGCATCGAGCCCGAATCGTGGGCGTGATCAAAACATTCACTTGACCGATCTGGGGCGCGGGTTTATCGGCACGATCAGCCCGCTTGGCACGCTCGTCGGGGTAATGAATGGCGTAGTGCTGGCGGCGCGCATGCAAAAGAAAGCGACCGTTGGCATGGTCTACATCGGCGACGGCGCAACCAGTACGGGGATGTTTCACGAAGCGGCGAACTTCGCCGCTGTACAGAACCTACCACTGATCATCATCGGCGAAAGCAATGGCTATGCCTATTCGACGCCAACCTCCAAGCAGATGCGCATTTTGAATCTGGCCGACCGCGCGAAAGCCTACGGCCTGCCGACCGAAATCGTTGACGGCAATGATGTGCTGGCGGTCTATCACTCTGCCAAACGTGCAATTGATCGCGCCCGTAACGGCGGAGGCCCTACCTTCATTGAGGCCAAGACCTTTCGCATGCGCGGGCATGCGGCGCACGACAATCAATCATATGTCGCCAAAGAGTTGCTTGAGCAATGGCAACGACATGACCCGATTGCCTATTTTGAGCGCCATCTGATTGACCACCAAATCGCCAACCTCGAAGAGATTGAAGAGATCAATCGGCGGGTGGAGGACTTACTGGACGAAGAGCAGAGTTGGGCGCAAAGCCAGCCTGACGGCAAACCCGAAGACGCGCTCGGCGGTGTCTATGCCTAAAGCAGTGCAGCATATCTTCTTGACAATTCGTGCAATACCCTTGAATGGGGGAATTGCATAACTCCGGGAGGGGGATACTCAAAGAGAGTCGTCAGCAAGTGTTACACCAAGCGGGCGAGTAGCGAGAGCCAGATACGGTTAAGAAACTATGGCAGCAATCACTTTATTAGAAGCGATACGACAAGGGCTGTGGGAAGAGATGGAACGCGATGATCGAGTCTTCATACTCGGCGAAGACGTTGGCGTCTACGGCGGAGCGTTCAAACTCACAGAAGGATTCATCACCCGTTTCGGAGAAGGGCGCGTCATTGATACGCCGATCTCCGAAAGCGCAATTGTCGGAGCCGCCTGCGGCGCGGCGATGATGGGAATGCGCCCGGTGGCCGAAATGCAGTTCATTGACTTCATCTCATGCTGCTTCGATATCCTCACCAACTACGCGGCCAAAAGCCGCTATCGGCAAGGCATTGGCATTCCGATGGTGGTGCGCGGCCCGTGTGGCGGCGGAGTTCACGGTGGCCCATTTCACTCGCAAAATGTCGAATCCTTCTTTCTCAACACGCCGGGGTTGAAGATGGTTGAGCCTTCGACGCCTTACGATGCGAAAGGGCTGATTAAAGCCGCCATTCGGGATGATGACCCAGTGCTCTTTTTCGAACACAAGCTGCTCTATCGCAGCCCGCGCATTAAACAGGAAGTTCCCGAAGAGGACTACATCATCCCCATTGGTAAAGCTGCTGTGCGCCGGGCGGGCGACGATATGACGATCATCACCTATGGCGCGATGGTCTACACCGCGCTCGATGCCGCAGAGGCGCTCGACAAGGAAGGCGTCAGCGTCGAAATCATTGACCTGCGAACTCTCTTGCCCTTTGATCGGGAAGCCATCATCGAATCGGTGAAGAAGACCAGTAAAGCAATCATTCTTCATGAAGCAACCCGAACCGGAGGCATGGCCGGAGAACTCACGGCAGTCATTAACGAAGAGGCCTTCGAATATCTCGACGCTCCTGTCGTGCGGGTCACGGCCATTGACACGCCCGTGCCCTATGCACCGCCGCTGGAAGAATTTTTCTTGCCGCAAGTTGATGACGTGCTCAAAGCTGCACGCAAGCTTGCGGCTTACTAGCTGTCAAGTGTTCGGGGTTCGGCGTCGGGAGTTTCGTAAACCAGAATCCGGCTCTTACCCTCGCACTTGAAACCTGAAACCTCAAACAGGGAGAGAATATGAGCGAAGAAGTGAGAATGCCGCAGATGGGAGAAAGCATAGCCGAAGGGACGATTGTGCGTTGGCTCAAACAGGTCGGCGACAGCGTCAAACGCGACGAACCCCTCTACGAAATTTCGACCGATAAAGTGGACGCAGAGATTCCCTCGCCCGCTTCCGGCACATTGCTCGAAATCCGCGCCCAAGAAGGCCAAACCGTTGCCGTCAACTCCATCGTCGCCATCATCGGAGAGGCCGGAGAACGACCGGCAACTGCGGCTCCGACTCCGGAAGCGGTTGCGCCGACCGCACAAGCCCCGCCTCCGCAAGCCGCCGAAGCGCCACCGGCACAAACCGCCACTCCGCCACCTGCGGCTGCAACCCCTGTGACTGCGGGCGAAGAAGTGAGAATGCCGCAGATGGGAGAAAGCATAGCCGAAGGGACGATTGT
>CAYXVU010000028.1:13512-14857 GCA_964468725.1 uncultured Clostridia bacterium | reverse complement strand
GCGAAGAAGTGAGAATGCCGCAGATGGGAGAAAGCATAGCCGAAGGGACGATTGTGCGTTGGCTCAAACAGGTCGGCGACAGCGTCAAACGCGACGAACCCCTCTACGAAATTTCGACCGATAAAGTGGACGCAGAGATTCCCTCGCCCGCTTCCGGCACATTGCTCGAAATCCGCGCCCAAGAAGGCCAAACCGTTGCCGTCAACTCCATCGTCGCCATCATCGGCAGTGCGGACGCGAAACCAACTCCGGTGTCTACTTCTGCGCCTATTGTTGAATCTGCGCCAACGGCTCAATCTTCGGCTCCGCCACCACTATCACCTGCTGAACAAGCGCATTTCGCAGCCCCACAAGCCCCTGCGATGACGGACGATGCGCGGCAAGTGAAATCGTCTCCCGTCGTTCGCAACATCGCCAAAGAGCATGGCATCGACATCTCGCGCATTCAGGGCACAGGAGCTAGCGGACGCGTGACGAAGAAAGATATCTTGCAATTCATCGAATCCGGTGGAGCAGCCCAAACGGCAACGGTACAACCCGCCGCGACCGTGGCTACACCGGCTGCTACACCAAGCGCCCCGACAATCGTGCCACCCCTCGCCGCGCCGACGACGTCGCCCGCTCCTGTGCAGTACGGAGCGCAACCGTTCAGCGACAAAGACCGCGTCGAGATCGAACCGATGACCATCATGCGGCGTAAGATCGCCGAACGCATGGTCGAAAGCAAACACACTTCGGCGCATGTCTATTCGCTCATTGAGGTGGATTTCACCAAAACGGCAGCCTTGCGCGACAAGCTCAAAGGCGAGTACTTGCAGCGCGACGGCGTCAAACTTACCTATCTGCCGTTCATCATAAAGGCGGCGATTGAAGGATTGCAGAGATTCCCCATCATCAACTCATCAGTATGGGGCGATCAGATCGTCTACAAAAAAGACTACAACATCGGCATCGCGGTGGCTCTCGATTGGGGACTGATCGTTCCGGTGGTTCGCAATGCCGATGAGAAATCGCTGCTCGGACTCGCCCGCGCCGTCAATGATCTCGGAGAGCGCGCTCGCACCAAAAAGCTCAAACCGGATGAAGTGCAAGGCGGAACCTTCACCATTACCAACCCCGGCGTCTACGGCGGCTTGATCGGCATGCCCATCATCAATCAACCGCAAGTCGCCATCTTGGGTGTAGGCGGTATCAAAAAACGCCCGGTAGTCATTGACGATGCCATTGCGATTCGCCAGATCGGTATGCTCAGTCTGAGTTATGACCATCGCATTGTGGATGGAGCGGACGGCGACCAATTTTTGGCCTTCGTACGCGATCAACTTGAAGCAGCTGCTGACGCACG
>CAYXVU010000028.1:0-13502 GCA_964468725.1 uncultured Clostridia bacterium | reverse complement strand
CAGCTGCCTTCTCATCTTAGGCGATAGGAAGTTCGATAGAAGAAGAGAAGGGGTTGTGATTCATCGTCACAACCCCCTCTCTTTTTTGTGTAGAGGTTTCCTTGTCAAAGAGGGAGAGACTTTAGACTCTTTGGCATCAATCTCCCCTGCGGCAAGGCTTCGATCCAATCCCGGCGGGGCGCACTCTCGCTCCTCTATTCCTTCTTCGCAACTTCATCGCTACAATCTTCAACAATGGAACTCGCAGCCAACCAAACTGCCGCAACCAGAGTGTGCGAAGTCAAAAGGTTAGGCCATGTCCCTTATGCCGAGGGACTGGCGTTGCAAGCGCGTGCGGTTGAGCAAGTCAAAGAACAGACCGGAAACGAGCAACTTTTCTTGCTTGAACATAACCACGTCTTTACGTTGGGACGCGCTGCAAAGGCTGCCAATATCTTATTGTCCGCCGATCAGCTTGAGGCAGCCAGAATCGAAGTATACGAGACTGGTCGGGGTGGTGATGTTACCTATCACGGGCCGGGGCAACTGGTCGGCTACCCCATTCTTAACCTCAAACCCGACCGCCAAGATGTTCATCGTTACGTGCGCGACTTGGAAGAAGTCCTCATTCGCACAATTGCCGATTTTGGCATTATTGGCTCACGCATCACAGGGTTAACCGGTGTTTGGGTCGGGGATGAAAAGATTGCGGCCATCGGCGTGCGAATCTCACGGTGGGTTACGAGTCATGGATTTGCGCTCAATGTCACCCCCGACTTAGCCTACTTTCGCATGATCGTTCCCTGTGGCATAACAGAAAAGGGCGTGACCTCTATGACAAACCTCCTAAAAAAATCGGTTGACCTGAGCGCTGTAACGGAGTCGCTGATCGCTCATTTCTACCAAGTTTTTCAACGAAAATTGCATAAACCCTCCCCCGAATAGGGTCAAACGCAGATGAGTAATTTGAGCCCATCTGCTGCTGATCTGCCTGTAACGATTGAGCAAAAGAGAAAAAAACTCTTGATCTGCTTTTAACCTTAGCGATAATTGGGCAATGTGACGATGAGAGTATGAGTTTCATCCCACTGTAGGATTGAAACCATTAGGACATTTCAAGCTTCCTGTCGGCTCCCTGCTCACGTTGCCCCTCCCAACCATACCGAGCCGGTCTCACGAATGAGCCCTTCGTGATTCCCCTGTGGTTCAGCCCAATAACAGAAGCGCAGGTTGAATCGCCCGCATTAAGAAAAATCTCGTTGGGGAGATTGAGAGTAATGAAACGTAAGGAATTTCGCATCTATACTGCCATTGTGTGTTTGATCGTTATCAGCTTGGCCTGTTTGACTTCGTACAACGCCTCTTCCGCCAATACCCGGCCTAACGACACCCGAACCAAGCCCAAACCAAAACCCAAAGCGCCCAGTGGCGGCGGCACGCTTGCACCGCAAGCAACGTTCACCTACGACAACACGACCGCTGGCGCGATCACGGATAACAATTGCGCCGCTCCTTTAAGCCGCACCTTTACGGTCACAGAAAATTTTACAATCAATGATCTGAATGTCGGGTTTAATGCCTCGCACACCCGACGCGGCGAGTTGCGCGTGACGCTGCAATCCCCTGCGGGAACTAGCGTACAGATTATTGCCAGTTCCGGTGACACGGATGACAATTATGACGTGCTGCTCGATAGCGCGTCCGGCAATGCGCTGGATGATAACAACATTGATAATACGGCTTCCCCGTTTTATGACCGCACGGCTGCGCCGAGCAATTCGCTCAATGCCTTCAACGGGCAGAGTTCCCTGGGCACCTGGACGATGACGATTTGCGACTCCGTAGCCACCACAACCGGCACATTCAATAGAGCGCGGCTGGTCTTTGACGGCACACCGGTTATTACGGGCGTCGTCTTCCGCGATTATGATGGGGACGGCACGCGCGATGCCGCCGAACACGGAGTCGGCAATATCGTCGTAACGGCTTACGATTCCGCTGGTACGGCACAAGGTTCGACGACCACCGCCGCCTCCGGCGCATATACCTTGGCTCCGACCGGCAGCGCACCTTATCGCATCGAATTTACGAGCATCCCTAGCTATCTGCGACCCGGCCCATTCGGCCCCGACTCCGGCACGACGGTGCAATTTATGAGCACGAACAGTGGCGTAGCCAATCTCGGTTTGGTTGACCCGGTAAAGTTCGCTGCTGAAACCAACCCCACCACCGTAACGACCTGCTTCGTCACCGGGGCGTATAACGGCGCGAATGCGACAAGCACTTCGGTTCTTACTGTGCCTTTCAACGCTACCGGTCACGATTTCACCGGCAACAATCACACGGCAAGCTTTCAGGGCGTTGAGTTGACTCAGTGGCAAGAAACCGGAGCCGCCTATGGTTTGGCATGGCAAGGCAAGCGGGATCGCATCTATGTCGGTTCATTTCACAAACGCTACAGCGGGTTTGGGCCAAACGGCCCTGATGCCATTTATGTAATCAATGCGGCAGGCACGATCATCGGCACTATTGAATTGGACGCCATAACTGGAATCTCGAATGTTGCTGGTGCGGATGTCCATGACTTCACAGCACAAGGCGGTGTCGTTTATGACATCGGCGCAAGCAACGCCAGCTTTGACGGCGTCGGCAAACGCTCGCTCGGCGACCTCGACATCTCTGCCGATCAAAACACCCTCTATGTCGTCAATCTCTTCAATCGCCGCATCTATGCCATCAACGTCAGCGACGGAGTTCCCGGCAATGCCTCGTTAATCAATTCGTGGGCTGCGCCTGATGCGACCGGCGCGGGTCGCCACCGACCCTTCGCGCTGGCTTGGCATAAAGACAAACTGTGGGTCGGTTCGGTTGATGAAAACAGCACGAATGCTTATATCCATTCGTTCGATCCCGATCCGGTCACCAATCCCTCTGCAACCTTCACCCTAGAAGTTACGGTGTCGCTCACCTTCGCGCGACAAGCCTATTTTCGCAATGCCAATCAGGCGGGCAACCTGTCAACCTGGCGGGCTTGGGCTAACGACCCGGTCGCCGTCAACTACATGACTAGCCGCGATGACGGCACAGGTTCGACGGCTAACGAAATTGCCTATCCGCAACCGATGCTCTCGGATATCGAATTCGACGGCGAAGATATGATCCTCGGCTTCCGTGACCGTTTCGGCGATCAGAGCGGGTCATTCACCCCCTTTGAACCGACCGAAAGCGGGACGCTCAGTTGGGGCGTATCGGCGGGCGATATCCTGCGCGTTTGCCGCGTCGGCAGTTCCTATGTTGTCGAAGCCGGTGGCGGTTGTGGCACTTCCGGCGGTCTGGTCAATTCCGGACCCGGCGGCGCAACCTCGCCTGAACATTACAACTGGGACACCTGGGAGCTTGGAACCGGCACGTGGGACACCAATTCGAACACCGGCGGCTTTCACTGGGAGACGGCACAGGGCGGGCTTGTTCAAGTTGCGGGCAAAGCCTCTGTGCTGACCACCGCGCTCGACCCGATTGACGATTACAGCGGCGGCTATCTGCGACTCGATAACGCGACTGGTCGCCGGGAAGGCATCAATGCGGAATCGGCGACTTTTGCGACCGTGACCGCGAATGGCGGGTACACGATTTATGAAGCGGGCGATTTTGGCGACGGCGGTAATGGCGGCCCGCCCGACAACCCCAACCTATTAGCGAAAGCCAATGGATTGGGCGACATTGAAGCGTTGGTCGCACCCGCGCCGCTCGAAATCGGTAACCGCGTATGGAATGATGCGAACCAAAATGGCGTGCAAGATGCGGGCGAAAGCCCACTGGTCGGAGTCACCGTGCGCCTCTATCGCAATGGCAGCTTGGTGGGAACGGCGGTAACCAATGCCAATGGCCAGTATCTGTTCGTCGGCGGAACCAGCGCCGACCCGAATACAGCGGACGAGCGAGGTATCGTTAACGGTGGCATCTTGAATAACACAGCCTACGAGATTCGCCTCGACAATGCGACGAACTTTCAAGCGGGCGGCCCGCTCAACGGCCTGTTTTTGACGGGTGCAAATTCAACCGCTTCCAGTGGCGATGATGAAGCGGATGATTCGGATGCCTTCAACACCGTCAATCCTTCGGGGTCACCTGCCGGAACCTTTCCGGTCATCAGCATTACAACCGGTGGACTCGGAGAGAACAATCACACCTTTGATATTGGACTTGCCGCTCCGACTGCGACCTACTCAGTAGGCAATTTCGTTTGGTACGACACCGACAATGACGGCGTATTTGACGCTACGGAAGTCGGCGTTGCGGGCATATCGGTCAGTTTAATCAACTCGTTGAACGCCGTTGTGGCAACGGTAACGACCGATGCCAATGGTTTCTATCGCTTCGATGGCATCGCGGCGGGCAATTATACGGCACGGGTAAACGCGGGCAACTTCGGTTCCGGCA
This sequence comes from uncultured Clostridia bacterium, assembly GCA_964468725.1. Classification (GTDB taxonomy): domain Bacteria; phylum Acidobacteriota; class Blastocatellia; order UBA7656; family UBA7656; genus CAYXVU01. Next base: position 9,083 of record CAYXVU010000028.1, on the reverse strand, counting down.
ACACTCTGCAAAACTATCGCAGCAGCACGACGACGGAAGCCAATCCGAACAGTGACGTTGACCTCAACGACAATGGCATTGATAACGCCACACCGGCGACCAATGGCATCGCAAGCGGTACGGTGACGGTCGGCGTTGGCGCGACCGAGCCCGTGGCCGAAAACGAACCGACCAATGGTTATGGCAGCGGCGCAACAACGGGAGTCTCTTCGATTGACCCACAAGCCAACCTCACAGTGGACTTCTCTTTCTTCCGATTGTCACTGAGCGGCACGGTCTGGAACGACGGGAATCCGACAGTTTCGTTGCGCGATAACGGCGTCTTCGATTTCAACGATAGCGAACTCGGTATGGCCGGGCTGACCGTCCGACTCTTCGATTCGACTGGCGCGACGTTGCTGGCGACGACGACGACGGCGGCCAACGGTGGGTATCTCTTCGATAACCTCGCACCGGGCAGCTATGTGGTCAAAGTCACGCCTCCGGCTAACTATCGCAGTTCGACGCCAACCGATACGACGCCCAATAACGACGAAGATCACGATGACAACGGGGCAGACGGTACGGGCGGCAACCTCGGATTGGTGGTGAGCAATGCCATCACACTGGCGGCAGGTAGCGAACCCATCGTCAACAACGCTCTCGGGTTTTCGACTAATCCGACGCTCGATTTCGGGCTGTTTTCTCCTTTAGGACCGACAGCCATCGAACTGCTGCACTTCTCTGCGACACAAAGCGGCGGCGGCGTGCGCTTGAGTTGGAAGTCTGGCGCTGAAGTAGATAACCTCGGCTTCCGCATCTACCGCGAAGTCAATGGCATTCGCAGTTTGGTCACCCAGCAGGTTATCGCTGGTTCAGCTCTTACTTTTGGCCCGGCGACGACGCTCAGAGCCGGACACTCTTATGCATGGACGGATCGCTCCGCAACGATGGCAGATGCCATGTATTGGCTCGAAGACATTGACCTCAATGGCATCTCGACGATGCATGGGCCGTTTGCTATCGAGCAGGGCGCGGGTAAGTTTGCCGCCGCTGCCGATGCGCTTGAGGATTCGACCCTGTTGACCAAGTTGGGCGACCTGACCGATGCAGGCGCAGCCCAGCAACGGCAAGTCATGGTCGATAAGGTACGGAAATCGGCGAGCCAAAGCGTGCGCGGCCAAGCGGTGAGCACGCTCGACGTAGCAGCTCAACGCGCCGTCAAGATGACCATCAAAGAAGAAGGCTGGTATCGCGTTTCCTTTGCCGAACTCGTAGAGGCGGGTCTCGATGCCAAATTCGACCCGCAATCATTACAGCTATTCGTCGGCGGGCAGGAAGTTCCGATGTTGGTCTCTTCGAACCCCGAAGGCGGAGCTATTGAATTCTATGCCAACGGTCAGGAATCGCTCTATTCACAGTCGCGCGTCTACTGGCTGATTGCCAACGGGCAACCAGGCAAACGTATGGCGCAGGTCAAGTCGGAGGCGAAATTCGAAGAGGGTACGAGTTTCGATTACACGATTGAACTGCGCGAGCGGTTGATCTACTTTGCCGCCTTGCGAAATGGGGAGCAAGAGAACTTCTTCGGGCGTGTCATTACCTCTGCGCCGGTCGAACATCGCTTGCGCCTCGACAATCTCGATGCAAAATACAGCGGCTCGGCTTCCCTTCAGATCTCTCTACAGGGTGCAACCGAGTTGGAAACCCTCAACGATCACTCCGTCAGCGTGCAGATCAACGGCGCCTTTGCCGGTCGCTTGGTGTTCGACGGACAGCAGCGATTCGCGCAGACGTTCCGCATTCCCCATAGCTTGCTGCGAGCCGGAGATAACATCGTCACCCTGACGAGCGAAGGGGGCGCCAATGACATCAGCGTTGTGGACTTCATCCGCGTCACCTACCGGCATACGGCGGTAGCCGATGCGGATGCCCTCAAGATGGCGTTTGATGCGCGCAAGAGTCCGACCCAACACATCTCCGGTTTCACAACGCCGCTGATTCGCGTCTTCGACATCACCAACGCCAATAGCCCGGTCGAGATGATCGGAGTGATTACCTCGCAGGATCAAGGCTATACCGTATCGGTGCAGGCGGCACCGACGGGAACACGCACATTGCTGGCGTTGACAGATGAGCAGTTCAAACGGCCACTGTCGCTTTCGCTCAATCAACCTTCGACGCTCAAATCGCGCGAGAATCAGGCCGATATGGTGATGATCGCGCATGGCAGTTTCATTCCGGCGCTCGCAGCCTTGCAATCGCTGCGCGAGAGTCAGGGGATCAAAGTCTCGGTTGTGGATGTCGAAGACATCTATGACGAATTCAATTTTGGCGTGAAGTCGGCGCAAGCCATACGCGACTTTCTATCCACTACGCGCAGTTGGGCGCGCGCGCCGCGCTTCGTCCTGTTAGTCGGCGATGCCTCGCTGGATCCGAAAAACTATCTGTCACCGGTCATTGCCGATTTCGTGCCGATCAAATTCATTGACACGGAGCTGTTCGAAACGGTGACCGATGATTGGTTTGCGGATTTCAATAATGATCGCATCAGCGATTTAGCCATCGGTCGCCTGCCGGTGCGAACAGTTGGCGAAGCCTCTGCGGTGATCGGCAAGATGTTGGCTTATGAGCAATCGCCGATTCGGCGACGGTCAGCTCTATTGATCGCGGATCGCAACGAAGGCTTCGATTTTGAAACGACAACGAACCAACTACAAGGACTGTTGCCAACGGGGATGCAAGCGCAAAAAATCTTCCGCTCGCAAACCAGCGACCCTGCCGCCCGAACGCAAATTATCAACGTCGTCAACGAAGGCGTGTCGGTAGTCAATTATGCCGGTCACGGATCGAATCAGGCGATACAGGGCAATCTGTTGCGGCATACGGATGCTGCCGTCTTGAGCGGCGCACGACCTTCGGTCTTTTTATTGATGACCTGTTTGAGCGGGTATTTTCAATCGCCGGAGATACGCAGCCTCGCTGAAGCGCTGTTATTGGACGCGCAGGGAGGAGCCGTTGCCGTTTGGTCATCTTCCGGGTTGACTCAGCCAGATGGGCAAGCTGCCGTCAATTTGGAACTGTTTCGCCAGTTATTCAGCGCCAGTGCAAAACCGACAACGCTGGGCGAAGCAATATTGAAAGCGAAATTGTTAACATCAAACATGGATACGCGACAGACTTGGATTCTCTTTGGGGATCCAACTCTACGAGTGCAATAACCGCTTCAGGAAACCATCGCGGTGATTAGGAAGCGATGAGGGTGACGGGTATCCGTCGTCCTCATCGTTTGCATTTTAAGGAGAACAAAATGGGACATTTGAACTATCAAAGTAGTACGAAAGCCCTACGATTCCCGAACCGAGAATTAGCACCGGAGTGCCAGCCAAACGGCAGCGTAAAGCGATTCGCCTTTCTCCTTTGTCGTTTACTCTTGCCAAGTACTGATGTGCAACAAGGTGATGAAAAGAAGGGGGCGATCACAGGGGCATGTAGATGGAGGGCGGTAAGTGGGTGAAAAGATTGATTGGGTCTCTCTTTCTGAAAGCGCTGACAAATAAAAGTATGGACGAATGAAACAAAATAGCGCAGGATTTTGCGCGGGTCACTTGGCCGCTTTGTCGCGTTTCGCAATTTCCATCGCGGTTTTTGAGATGACCGCCCATTTCCGAGTCCCCTGTTGCTCCAGTCCGGTCTGAAAAACAGATGGGATGATTTCGTAAGCCTCCATATCCATTTTGAGCGACAGAGTAACGAGAAGATATAAGGAGAGAGTTATGAACTCATTTCCAACTTGCCTGCACTTTGAAAAATATCCCAAGATTGCTGCACCAAACGCAGGTTCGCTATTGAACCCTCACGCGCAAGTTGCTTGGCCAAGCAGCTTGACTTGGCACAACAGACGTTTCTTGAGAATGATGCTCTTGATCGGAGTTTTCCTGATTCTCGCTCCGGCGGCAAGCGCTCAAGTCGCCTTTGACGCAGCGTCGAGTAATCAAACCAACAACGCAGGGGCGAGCAGTATGACTTTTTCCCATACCACATCGGGCAGCAACCGGTTTATGGTGTTGGGAGTTTCGCTCGATGCCGGAGCATCACAGACCAACCAAGTCACCAGTGCGACCTATGGCAGTCAATCGCTGACCTTTATTGGTTCACGCGATATCGCCGGGGTTGGCGGAATGGCCTTGAATCTGCGTATCGAAATGTGGGGGTTGGTGGCTCCCAACACGGGGACGAATACCGTAACGGTGAACCTATCGGCATCGGTTCGCTTCGTCTCCGGAGCGATCACTTTGACGGGAGTGAATCAAAGCGGAGTCAACGATGCAAACAGCCACACAGCATTCGTATCGAATGCCGGAAACAATGCGACCACCGCGACACTGACCGTCAACAGTGCTACCGATGACGTAGTAGTTGACATATTGGGGCTTAACGACCCGAGTAACTCCGATGTCACCAACTTAGCGATGACCGAGCGGTGGGAACAAAAGACCAACCGAATCTCCGGCACGGGCGCGACCACAACCGGCTCGGCGACCACCAACTTGAGTTGGTCAATCACCGGCGGAACCAACGCCTATGCGATTGGTGCGATCTCATTCCGCTCCACTGGGCCGACATTGGCGACGCTGAAATCATTTCAGGCAACGCGGCTGAAAAATGGTGCGGTGGCGCTTCAATGGCACACTGGATACGAGGTGAACAATCTCGGATTCAACCTCTATCGCGAAAGCAAGGGTGAGCGCACAAGGGTCAACTCGCAAGTCATTGCCGGGTCGGCGCTATTAGCAGGCGGCGGAACCATTCTACAAGCTGGCCAATCCTACAATTGGCGGGATAGCTCTCCACCTACGGGAGAAGAGGTTACGTATTGGTTGGAAGACATTGATCTTGATGGCACAAAGACGATGAGTGGGCCGATCCTTCCCGAAGCAACCGGATTCGAAGGGCTGCCACAAAAGAATGCGCCTCTCTTGAATATGATGAGCGCGGAGAGGGTTGATGTCGGGCATCCGTACCTCCCTTCGATAAGCGTCTTTTCAAAGAAGCCCGCAAAACGGGCGCTCAAAGTCAAAGGCGCACCGCAACCGGCAGGCACAATCAAGATGGTGGTGCGCGAGGAGGGCTGGTATCGCGTTTCGTTTAGCGAATTGTTCCAAGCCGGGCTTGATCCGAAAGCCAATCCGACCAAATTGCAGTTGTTCGTCGGCGGGCAAGAAGTACCGATGCTGGTTTCTACTAATTCGACGAGCGGCGGAATTGAGTTCTACGGGCAAGGGCAAGACGCATTGTACACCTCTTCCCGAACCTACTGGCTGGTCGTCGGTCAGCAGTCCGGCAAGCGTATTAGTCGCCTGCTCGCGCCTGCCCAACCCGCCCCGACGGCAAGTTTCAATTACACAGTTGAATTGAAGGAACGCATCATTTACTTCGCCGCCTTACGCAACGGCGATCAGGAAAATTTCTTCGGGCGTGTGATTACCTCGACGCCAGTCGCCCATCAACTGCAACTCAGCAATCTCGATGCCAACTACGACAGTCTGGCCTCCGTACAAGTCTCATTGCAAGGAGTCACAGAATCGGCGGCTCCAAACGATCACACGGTCAGTGTTCTGGTGAACGATACACCCGTCGGCGTCATGCAATTCGATGGGCAGCAACGAGTGGCGAAACGTTTTGAATTTTCCCACAGCTTGCTACATTCCGGTGATAACTTCGTCACACTGAAGAGTGAAGGCGGAGCCAGCGATATCAGCATTGTGGATTTCATCCGGTTGACCTATCGCCATACGGCGGTGGCAGACGGTGACGCGTTGGCATACATTGCCAATGCGCGGGAAGCGCAAACCATATCCGGATTTACTAACCCGCTGATTCGCATCTTTGACATCAGCAACCCGGCCAACCCCGTTGAGTTCGCCGGAACCATCAGCGATCAGGGGCAGACTTTTTCGGTTTCAGTCTCGTCCCCATCCAACAGCCTGCGTACCCTGCTGGCTTTGACCGATGAGCGCATCAAACGTCCGGCCAGCATTATCCGTGACCAAGCTTCGACCTTGCAGAATCGGCAGAACCAAGCGGATATGGTAATTCTCTCGCATCGAGATTTCATTCCCGCACTGGCGACGCTCAAAGCGCGCCGCGAAGCACAAGGATTGAAAGTTGCCGTTATTGATCTAGAAGATGTGTACGACGAGTTCAGCTTTGGTGACAAATCCGTTCACGCCATCAAGGCATTTCTCTCGGCGACAAAGCTGTGGGAGCGAGCACCCCGATTCGTGCTGCTGGTCGGTGATGCCTCGTTAGACCCGAAAAACTACCTCTCCGCTACGGTGGCGGATTTTTCGCCAACCAAATTTGTGGATACGGAGTTGTTCGAGACAGTGACCGATGATTGGATTGCAGATTTCAACAACGATGGAATCAGCGATCTTGCCATTGGTCGTCTGCCAGTTCGCACGGCAGCGGAAGCCTCAGCAGTCATTACCAAAATTCTTTCTTATGAAGAAGCAACGGCTGCTCCGCAGGCGGCGCTTCTGGTTGCCGACCGAAATGATGGCTATAACTTCGAGAAGGCTACCGACGACGCAAGCGCTCTCTTACCGGCAGCAACTCAAGTGCAGAAACTCTTTCGCTCACAGATCAGTGATGCGCAGGCACACACAGATATCCTCGCTGCAATTGAGCAAGGAGTTTCCCTCTTCAACTACGCCGGTCACGGAGCCAATGAATTGCTACGCGGCAATCTGCTGACCAACAGCGATGCGGCACAGATGACTAATTCTCGATTACCGATCTTCGTCATGATGAGTTGTCTGAACGGCTATTTTCAGACGCCGGAGGGCAAGAGTCTTGCCGAAGCCTTACTGATGAACTCTCGCGGAGGAGCTATTGCGGTGTGGGCATCATCGGGGCTGACGGAACCGCATGGACAGGCGCTAATCAATCAAGAGCTGTATCGTCAGATCTTCGGCGCAGCGAAGGATTTGCGTCTGGGCGAAGCAGTTGCCAAAGCCAAACAGGCGACGGCGGCGGCGGATATTCGCAGCACCTGGATTCTATTTGGAGACCCTTCTTTGCGGGTTAAGTAGCCGTCTCGTTGAGGCTGACAAATCGAATTCAAAGGGTAGAGCCTTCGCTCTACCCTTTTTTAATCCGGCTGGCAGATTTCCGATCCTTCAGCGGTCGTGCAATAATCTCCTTGCAGACGAAGAGTGAGGAGAGAAGAACCACCCAATGGCAAAACCAAAATTGAGCGGGCCACGTCCCGATTGGCTGAAAGTTAAGATCACCGATAATCGAAACTTCGAACGCATCGGACAGATGCTCAATGACCTGAGCTTGCACACGGTCTGTCAAGAAGCGCGTTGCCCAAATATCTTTGAATGTTGGGGCGAAGGCACAGCCACTTTCATGATTTTAGGCGACATCTGCACCCGGCACTGCGGCTTCTGCGCGGTTGGCAAAGGCAAACCGCAAGCCCTTGACCCCGACGAACCGCGCCACGTTGGCGAAGCGGTGCAGCGGCTTGGAGTACGCCACGCTGTTGTAACGAGCGTCAATCGGGATGAGTTGCCTGATGGCGGCAGTGCGCACTTTGCAGAGACGATTCGCTGGATTCGTTATCTCAATCCGGGCTGCCGCGTCGAAGTTCTGATCCCTGATTTTTGTGGCAACCAATCGGCTCTTAACACGGTGCTGGCTGCCCGCCCGGATGTCCTCAATCACAATACGGAGACAGTGCCGCGTCTATACAAACGTGTGCGCCCAGACGCGCGTTATGAGCAGTCAATGGAGTTGCTCCGGCGTGCACAGGCGAGCAAAGCCGACTATCCATTACTGACCAAGTCCGGTTTGATGGTCGGGCTTGGCGAAACGATTGAGGAGCTATTGGCAGTGTTTTGTGATCTGCAAGCTGTTGGCTGCGACATCCTGACGGTCGGACAATACCTAAGCCCCACACCCAAACACATCCCGATAGAAAAATACTACTCGCCGGAAGAGTTTGCGCAGTTGCGCGAGGCCGCCTTAGCAATGGGCTTTCGTTACGTTGAAGCTGGCCCTTTAGTACGCAGTTCTTATCACGCTGGTCGGCACACGTCAGAGGCGCAAAGCGAGGCGCAGGATTACAGCCATGACCCGATCTTTCTCGGCGAGTGGAAACCGGGCAACCCGGAGCAACCCATCCTGCCATTGGTGCAGATTGAAGGGCGCAAGGTGAATCGGTAGCCGGTTGAAGATGAACAGGTGGGTATTATTGCAAGCGGAGAAGCGGGGTGAAAGAAGATACCCCGCTTCTTTAGTTTACTGAACAGATCTCTATTTCTTGCCTCTGGCGGCTGCTTTCGAAGCTTTGAGCGGATTCTTCGTACCGTCGGCGCGACGCATTGAGTCTAAGGTTTTGGCAAAAGCGACCGGATCGTGCTCACCGATCTTCTCTTTCCAATACTCTTCAGCGTTCACCCCTTTGCTAATAAAGGCAACGACGGTGAATTTCTGGCCGGAATCCGGATGCGTCAGGCGCACGGCGCGGCCTCCTCGACTTCTTCTCGACATGGCTTCCCTTCTCCTTTCCCTACATCGTCATGGCGACGATCTGGCCGCCAAAGCAAAGCAAGAGATTGCCAGAAGACCCGTGAGCGTGTCAACAATCATGTTTTTTATCTTTGACCGGCTCCGCTCACATAGTTATGATCTGCTTGGTAAAAGGGCAGGCGAGCGGGATTCAACAGTTGTTGCAAACAATTTGTCAACGATGTGCAATTTGTTGAAACCCCTGCAACTACGAAGCCGTACTAAGAGTCGGTTGCGATTGGCAAACTAATTTCGGGGGAACAACTTCCATTATGCAAATGACTCGTAAGAAAAAGATCGGCATCATTGCGGCTGCGGTCATTGGGCTAGCAGCCATCATCATCTTTTCCAGCACCCTCAAACGCAACGATGGCGAGCCAGTACAGACCGGTAAGGTTGAACGCCGCGTCAAGTTGGAATCGAAAGTGACTGCCTCCGGCGATATTCGCCCGGTGAAGTTCTATAATTTGACAGCGGAAGTGCCCGGCCGCGTTGAGGCAATCTATGTCAGCGAAGGCGACGCG
>CAYXVU010000027.1:0-39338 GCA_964468725.1 uncultured Clostridia bacterium | reverse complement strand
ATCGAACAGGCCTGCGGGGTCAACCACAACCCAGTTGCCAACACGAAACGAAAGCAAGCGACACAATTCGCGCCCGCTCGCCGTCTCCCATAACCGCACGGTGAAGTCGGTCGCGCCGGTGATGATAAAGCGTCCGTCTGGCGAAAACTCCGCTGAGTGCACTGCACCCGCGTGGCCTCGAAAAGTGCGCACGGCTCTGCCAGTCTTGGTCTCCCATAGGCGTGCAGTAGCATCAGCACTGGCGGTCAATACGAACCGGCTATCGGGTGAAAACGCGACCGCTTCCAGATTTTTTGTATGGCCTTCCAACTCCTGCAAACGGGCTCCGGTTGCCGCATCCCACAACTCCGCCGTGCCATTGCGAGTCCCGATCAACACCAGTTGGCCATCGCCGGAAAGGACGGCTGTGGTGATGGGATTGCCAGCGACGAAGCGCCGCACTTCTTGTCCGGTCGCCACCTCCCACAACCGCGCCGTGCCGGTGTTGGCCTCCCAACTGCCGGTCAGCAGCAAGCGGCCATCAGGCGAAAAGGCGACCGATGATAAATTTGAGATGAAACCCTTTTGCACGGGAGATTGAAAGCGGCGTATCGCTTGTCCGGTTGTGCGGTCTATCAGCAGCGCCTGGTTTTGCCGGTCGCCGGTAGCCAGCAAACGACCATCGGGCGAGAAAGCGACGGAGATCATGCCGGAGAGATATTTTTGCAAATGAGTTGCGACCGCGCCGGTTGACAAATTCCACAGCCGGTTATCGCTGGTCAGCATCAACTGACCGTCAGGAGAGAACGCCGAGTGCGGTTGGATAGGGCTTTGTTTGAGATCAAGCTGCCATGTGCGTGTGACATTTCCGGTTTCGGTGTCCCACAAAACTGCAATCTCTTTTTTGGTCAGCGGGTCACTCGGTTCCACCAGAATGTAACGGCCATCGGGTGACAGCTTCACCGAATGCACATAGTTCGATTGCCCTTCAAACCGGCGCACGATGTTTCCGCTTTCGGTCTCCCATAACAAGGCGTTGCCTCTGAAGCCTGTGAGCACGAATCGCCCGTCCGGCGAAAAAGTCACCGCTTGCGCGAAATCAATCGTGCCATCTTGAACGGCCAGCGGGCGCACTTGCTTGCCAGTCGCAGCATCAAGCAGTTGCGCGGCGGCCAGATCCGCTGTTGCGATGTAGCGACCATCAGGCGAAAAAGCCGCTGTGTTAATCGAGTCGGGCAATTCCCATACGACTCGCCCGCTTGCCACTTCGATGTATTGCGAGCGCGAGGGTATGCTGGAGATCGAGAGCAGAGCATAGCGCGCATCAGGTGAAAACCCGACATAGTTGATGCCTCCGGGTACGCCTTCCTTTTGGTAATTGACGAAGCGACGAATCTCTTTTTGGGTCTGCACGTCCCATAGTCGCGCGGAGGCATCGGCAACCCCCACCTGACAATTGGTGCTGCCGGTCAGCAAGTAGCGACCATCGCGCGAAATCGCTGCCGAACGAATGCAGCCGGTGTGTCCGTCGAAGAGTTTCTCTGGCTCTCCGGTGGCGAGGTTCCAAAGGATGGCTTGCGCGTGCAGCCCTCCGGTCAACGCAAATCGGCCATCCGGCGTAAAGGCGACGGTCATCAGAAATCCGGCGCTCTCGAAGCGCCTCACAACCTTTCCGCTGGCTATGTCCCACAGGGTCGCGCCTTCGTTTTCACCCGTCAAAGCCAGACGACCATCCGGCGAAATGGCAACAGCCGAGATGGGTGACGAAGCATCAAAGCGCCGCAGCTCTCTGGCCGTCGCCGCATCCCACAACGTCATGCTCTGTCCGCCGATGGTCAAAACCAATCGGCCATCAGCAGAAAAGACCGCTTGCGCGACATTGGCGTGCGCGACTTGTACGACCAGACGCGGCTGATTCGCTGCGGAGGTCGAAACTTCTTGTTCACGGGATTGTGCGGGTGAGTTGGTGATGCGCTGCATCCCGCGCTCGGCAGGTTTCTCTCGGCGTGGTTGCTGGGTCAAGGCAAGCGTGGCCGCACAGGCAGCGATCAGCAAGGCGAGGACGAGAATCGGCTTTCGGTAAGGTGAGGATTTCATGCTGTTCCTTTTTCATCAAAAGAGCGATTGAGTGAGGTTGCGGACGTTCATCTTCGCATCTTCTCGACCTGCATCAAGTGCCAAAAAATTGCAGGGCGATCTCGCCCCTTTGCGCATCAATCACCAGTTTGCCGCCCTGTTGTAAGCGACCGAAGAGAATCTCTTCCGCGAGCGGCTCGCGAATGGCAGATTGAATCAGCCGCGACATGGGGCGCGCGCCGAATTGTTTGTCATAACCGCGCTCGGCCAGACATTCGCGCGCTGCGTCGGTCAGTTCAACGCTGACCCGCTTCTCTACCACTTGCAAGCGCAGTTCGCCGATGAATTTGTCAACGATGCGTTTGATTTCGCTCGGCGCAAGCGGGTTGAAGGCCACCCATGCATCGAGGCGATTGCGAAACTCCGGGCTAAAGGTGCGCTCAATGACCCCGCGCCCTTTGCTGCCGGTGCTGCTCACCGTGCCTTTGGAAAAGCCGATGCCTTCGCTGGTGATTTCGCGCCCGCCCGCGTTGGTCGTCATAATCAAAATCACATTGCGAAAATCGGCCTTCTTGCCGTTGTTATCGGTGAGCGTCGCATGATCCATCACCTGCAACAAAATGTTGAAGACATCGGGGTGAGCTTTTTCAATCTCATCGAGCAAAAGCACAGAATGCGGCGTGCGGTTGATGGCGTCGGTTAGCAACCCGCCCTGATCGAATCCGACATAGCCGGGAGGCGCTCCGATGAGGCGCGATACGGTGTGCTTCTCCATGTACTCGCTCATGTCAAAGCGTAAGAACTCGACGCCGAGCGACAGCCCCAGTTGTTTCGATAGCTCGGTCTTGCCCACTCCCGTCGGGCCGGAGAATAAGAAGCAGCCGACCGGTTTGGTCGGATTGCCGAGGCCCGAACGCGCCGTTTTGATGGCTTTGACGATCTGCGCGATGGCGTGATCTTGTCCGAAGATGACCGAGCGCAGATCGTCTTCGAGATGTTGCAGGCGCTCTTTGTCGGAAGCCGAAACGGTTTTCGGCGGCACTTTCGCCATGCGCGCGACGACAATTTCGATGTCCTTCGGCTGAATCGTGCGCGGTCGTTTATGTGCGGGCAGCAACTTGACCGCTGCGCCCGCCTCGTCAATGACATCAATCGCTTTGTCCGGCAGAAAGCGATCATTGATATGTTTGGCGGCCAACTCCGCCGCCGCGTGCAGAGCGGCGTTGGTGTAGCGCACACTATGATGCGCTTCGTAGTGGCGTTTCAAGCCTTTGAGAATCTTGATGGTGTCTTCGACGCTGGTCTCGCTGATTTCAATCTTTTGAAAACGACGCGCCAAGGCGCGGTCGCGCTCGAATGCTTGTTTGTACTCCGGGTAGGTGGTCGAACCGATACAGCGCAACTCGCCCGATGCCAGTACCGGTTTGAGGATGTTGGAAGCGTCCATCGAGCCGCCGCTCACCGCCCCCGCGCCAACGATGGTGTGAATCTCATCAATGAAAAGGATGGCGTTCTTCTTCTGTACCAGTGCTGCGATGACCGCTTTGAGGCGTTGCTCGAATTCACCGCGATACTTCGTTCCGGCCAACAACGCGCCCATATCGAGAGCATAAATCTCCGTATGATGCAGGGATTCGGGCACCTCTCCGGTGTGAATCTTGAGCGCCAAGCCTTCGGCAATCGCGGTTTTGCCAACGCCGGGATCGCCAACATAGATGGGGTTGTTTTTACGGCGACGGCAGAGGACTTGAATGGTGCGCTCAACCTCCATCGTGCGTCCGATGAGCGGATCAATGCGCCCCTCTGCTGCGCGGCGAACGAGATTCGTAGTGAAGGCTTGCAGCGGATGGCGAACCCGCGCTGCGCCCTCTTCGTCCTCATCCGTATCGGGTTGTGAGCGGGATGATTCGGCATCCCCAGTGATTTTCGAAATGCCGTGCGCGAGGTAGTTCAACACGTCGAGTCGTGTGATGCCCTGTTTCTCAAGCAGGTATTTGGCCGTCGAGTTCTTCTCCTGAAAGAGCGCCGCCAGCACGTTGCCGCCGTCCACTTCTTCTTGCTCGGAGCCTTGTGCCTGTAAAATTGCGTACTGCACGACGCGTTGCAAAGCCGCCGTCTCTTCCGGCAAGCGGTCTTGACCGGGCGGCAGTTGTTGCAGGCGGTCGGTAAAAAAGGCTTCAAGATCGCGCTTCAAACTGCCCAAATCCCCGCCACACCGACGAATCACTTCGCTCGCCGTCGGGTCTTTGAGCAAAGCGAGCAGCAGGTGTTCGAGCGTGAGAAATTCATGGCGACGAGTGATGGCATCATCCAGTGCGCGATTGAAGGTGGCTTGCAGTTCTTTGGTAATCATACGACTCAGTTGTCGGTTGCCCGTTATCAGGGTTAGCAGATCGCTTCAAGGTGTCAGGCTTTCTCTGTCTTCGCGCCTCTCATTGCTTTCCCATTCACCGGCAATCGCTCTCATTCCTCTTCTAGCGTGCACAGCAGCGGGTATTCGCTTTGCCGCGCCAAGTTCGTAACCTGTGCCACTTTCATCTCGGCGATTTCATAAGGGTAGAGTCCGGCAACGCCAATGCCTTCCTGATGAATTTTGAGCATGATGCGCACGGCTTCACTGTCGGGTTTATGAAAGATTGTCTTCAAGACAAAGACCACAAACTCCATGGTTGTGAAGTTATCGTTATGCAGCAAGACGCGAAAGAGGGGAGGCTTTTTGAGCTTCTCCTTACTCTCGGTAACGACCCCTTCATCCCGTTGTGAATCGAAGTCCGCCATACAAAATCACCGCAGGCAAGCAGAGTTTTGCCCGATTTTCGCCCTCCGCAACGCCAGCTATTATACAACGACGCGGCGCTCAGGAAACGAGAGAAGCGGCGCTCAGCCGATCATTCTGCTCGCTGCGCCAAGTGGTTGGCCGGTGCGACCGCGTCAGGGCTTTGCAACGGGTATGGAAGAATTTCTTCTCCGCCGATGTATTTTTTATGTCCGGGTCGGCTCCCTTGCTACAGATAAAAGCATAAGAAGCCAAACAGCGAACAACGAAGGGCGGTATTCTGACCACCGCCCTTTCCTCTTTTATCGGGGGTCGTAAGGGGAGCGGTTGCGCCGTTGCTGATCCCGTCAGCGGCGGTTTTCGGCGCGGGCGCGGATAGCTGCAAGGGTGGAAAGCGCTTGTTGGCGCACGCGATCCGGCACTCCGGGTGACGATTGCGTGAAGCGTTCGATGGCAGCGAGGTCTTCCGATTGACCGATCAGATACAGCCCGCGCAAGCCTTCCCAAACCTGCTCTACCGAAGGTGAAAGTCGCAAGACTTCGGCACTGGCCTCAACCCGCGCGCCATCCAAAACCAGAAAGGTTTCGATGCGGCAATCTTCTGTAGCGCGCAACTCGACGGCTTGCCCGTTGTCCTTCGTGATGCGCACCAGAGGCGCGTGCTTGCCGATTGCCGTGCCCTCTTCTTTCACAAAGAATTCAATGGCGCCGCTCTCCGGGGCGCTTAGCGTCGTCGGCTGCAACATGCGAAGCAGTTCCGGCCTCCCCGCCGCGTCGCCGAAGCGAATCAATGACAATGCCGCATTATGGCGGACGCTGGGGTCTTGATCTTCCAGCAAGCGAAGCAGCGCCGGGTGAAAATCTGCATGGGTGTTGTCCTGCCCCATCACCCAAGCAGCGGTGAGCCGCACTTCGGGCGCAGGGTTATCGGCTGCGGTAATGAGAGACGGATACCATTGTTTGGCTGCCGGGTCATTGGCGATGATCTTATTCGAAATTTGTGACAGCGCGTGTTGCGTGTCACGCGGTCGCGCCGATGCGCTCAGGTACTCACGCAACTTGTCATCGGACAGCGAACGGCCAAACCAAGTTCCGTACCATGAAGCGAAAGCCGCCAGTACAAAGATGACGGCGACGGCGAGCAACCCCCAAGGGTATTTGCGAGCGAGTGGTTGCGGTGTCGCAGCGGATGGCGAGGTCGAAGGTTCGTCGTCGGAAATCGTCTGCTTCTCAATCAAAATTTGTTCGTTCTCCTGCTATAATATCGCGGCTTCAAACGGCACAGGGATGATTGCCGATCAAAGCTCAGCCCGATTCTAAGAGCCGTATGAATCGCGGTCAAGCAGCCCTTATGCGTGCCAGTGCATTTCGGATGGTTCGAGGCGAATGAATTATTTTTCCGCTTCTGCAAAACCAGCCGTCCACATTTCGTCTATTCTGATTGAGCGCGGTTTCCGTTGCGAAGCTCGCCACATTCGTCAGCAATCGGGTTTGTCTTTTCGATTGCCGGTATCACTTCATCACTTACTCGCCAACTAGGAGGATACCTTATGAGTCGTACGGTTTATGCTCTGCTCGTCGGAATTGATGATTACCCCTCCCCTGTGCCCTCGCTACGGGGCTGTGTCAACGATATCAAGACGATTCGCACGATTCTGGAGAGTCGTATCTTCGGCGATCAGTATCAGCTCAAGGTGAAGACTCTCGAAAATCATGAGGCGACAACTGCCGCCCTCATCGCCGGTTTTCGTGAGCACCTGTGCCAAGCGGGTAAAGATGATGTCGCGTTGTTTTATTACAGCGGGCACGGGTCGCAAGCGCGCACCCATAAACAGTTTCTCCACCTTGAACCCGACGGCCTCGATGAAACCCTAGTCTGTTATGACAGCCGCCAAGCCGGTAACTTCGATCTCGCCGACAAAGAGATTTCGAAACTGATCTCCGAAGTCGCCAAAAAGAATCCTCACGTCATCGTCATTTTGGATGCCTGCCATTCCGGTTCGGGCACGCGCAACCTCAGTGAAGGCGTGCGACGGTTGGGAACCGATTACCGAGAACGCACAAAATACCATATCGAAATCACCCCGGACGATGCGCAAGCGACCAAAGATTTGGCCACCGATACCAAAACGCGATGGCTCACCCTGCCGCAAGGCCGACACCTGTTGCTGGCCGCTTGTCTCGACGATGAAGAGGCCAAAGAGACAGCCGAAAGCGGCGAATCGCGCGGCGTCTTCTCTTATTGCTTGGGCGAAACTCTGCGCAGTATGAATACCTGCCTGACTTACCGCGACATCTTCAAGCGCGTCAATGCGCTGGTCAAAACCAAAGCCGCTTTGCAAACGCCGGTCATCGAAGCGACGCACCTCGAAGATATGGATCGCCCATTTCTCGGCGGCGCGATTCAAGATCATCCGACCTACTTCACCATCAGTTTTGATAAAGATAACGGCTGGATGATGGATGGCGGTGCGGCACACGGCATCGCCCCCATTGAAGGTGATGAAACGACCCAACTCGCGCTCTTCCCTATCGAAGTCAATGCGGCACAGATCGCCGATCTTAGCAGCAGCATCGGCGCTGCGCGCGTCACCGCCGTGTTGCCAACGCGCAGCCAAGTTGCGCTCACCCTGAGCGACCATCAACCGCCCGATCAACGCCTCACCTACAAGGCCATCGTCACCGCCACACCGCTGGCTCCGCTTGCCGTACAGGTGAGCGGCAACGCCGAAGGAGTGCGTCTCATTCACGAGGCGTTGAGCAAAGCGGGCGAAGGCGGCAAGCCCTCTCTACTGGTGCGCGCAACGGAAGAGGCGACGGCATATCGCCTGATTGCCAACGATGATGGCTTTCGCATCCTCCGCGCATCGGATGATCGCCCGCTTGCCATTGATCTGCCAACTGTCACGCCGGAGAGCGCTCGGTTAGCGGTTGAGCGGCTGGAACACATCGCCCGTTGGCTGCGCATACTCGAAACCGACGGCGCACCGCGTCGCTTGTCGCGTGATGCCGTGCAATTGGAAATCTTTCGCCTCGAAAAAGACCCGGCAACCGGCGCAGAGATCGAGACACCTATGGACATCGCCGAACAAGGCGCGGAGTTACGCTTCACTTATGAGCGCCGTAACAACAAATGGGAAGCGCCCAAAATCAAGATCAAGCTGACCAACACGACCGATCAAAAACTCTTCTGCATGCTGTTGGATTTGACCGAAGCTTTCAAAGTCTCTTCCGCCCTTTTACCCAATGGCGGAACTTGGCTGCCGCCGAAAGACGAAAACGCGACCGGCGAATTGTGGGCGAATAAAGGGCAAGCCATCACGCTCACCTTACGCGATGAATTCTGGAAGCAAGGCGTGACCGAATTCAAAGACTGGTTGAAGCTCATCGTCAGCACTGAAGAGGGCGATGCGACGTTGCTTGAACAGAAACAGCTCGACATTACCTTTGAAAAATCGCGCGGACTGGCCACCCGCAGCGCCGCCGCAATGAACACCCTGCAACGCCTGATGAAGCGCGTGCAAACCCGCGACCTCGACGCCAGTCCCGAAGAAGCGGATTCGCTGGCCGATTGGTACACCAGCGAAGTCGTCTTCACCACCGTGCGCCCGCTCGATAGCGTGCCGACTTCGCAAACGGCAACGCTGGTCGGGCAAGTCACTCTCGTCGGCCACGCGAAACTCAAAGCGCAAGCGCGATTGACAAACATTCCGCAGGCCAGCCGCGATGCCACGCTGCCGCAACTGCCTGCTATTTTGCGCGACGACCCAAACAGCGTGCAGCCCTTTCAATTCACCATCAGCCGCAGCGCCGATGCCGGATTGAGCGTGTTGGAATTGACCGATGTGGATGCCGAGACCGTCGCCAGCGTGACGCCCGATGACCCGCTCACCTTGCGCGTCACCGCGCCGCTTAGCGCCAATGAACACATTCTGCCGGTCGCCTATGACGGCGAGTTCTTCTTGCCGCTCGGCCACGCGGAGCGCAAAGCAGACGGCGTGGAGATTAAAGTTGAGCGCCTGCCCGAACCCGTCGTCAATGCGCGCAGTCTATCGGGCTCGATTCGCATCTTCTTCCAGAAAGTCATCTCGGAGAAGCTCGGACTGGGCTACGAATATCCGATTCTCGCAGTCGCCGAAAGCGACACCTACGGCGGCGTCCAATACACGCAGAATCTCGATGAGGTGAAAGCGCGCGTGCAATCGGCCAATCGCGTTCTGCTCTTCATTCACGGCATCATCGGCGATACGCGCGGCATGGCCATCAGCGCGTGGCCGCAGTATCTGAAGATCGCTGATGACCTGAAGCCCTTGTCGGGCTGCTACGATTTGGTCTTAACCTTCGATTACGAAAACATCAACACGCCGATTGAAGAGACGGCGCGCAAGCTCAAAGAGCGCCTCGAATATGTCGGCCTCGGCGCTGGACACACAAAGACCCTTCATATTGCGGCACACTCGATGGGCGGCCTGGTTTCGCGGTGGTTCATCGAACACGAAGGTGGCAACCAGATGGTCGAGCATCTGGTAATGCTCGGCACGCCCAACGCCGGTTCGCCCTGGTCAACCGTAGAGGATTGGGCGACGACCGCCGCCGGTTTTCTGCTCAACGGCATGGCCGTTGTCGCTTGGCCTGTGAAGGTTCTCGGCGGGTTGCTCAAAGCGCTGGAGATGGTAGATCAAACGCTCGATCAGATGCATCCCGGCTCGCCCATCTTAAACCGATTGGCCGATAGCGCCGACCCGCAGATCACCTATACGATTCTGGCGGGCAACACTTCGATCATCCCAGCGGCATTGGAAAGACCGAGCGCCGACAAGCCTAGTCTCTTCGAACGCTTGCTTGGCAAGCTGAATCTGCAAAGGGTGCTGCATAAATCGACCGAGTATGCCGTCTTCTTCGGCCACCCAAATGATATAGCTGTCAGCGTCGTGAGCATTAAAAGCGTTCCCGGCGGTTGGGCAAAAGCCAATCCGCCGCACGAAGTCGCTTGCGACCATATCTCGTATTTTTCGACCGAAGCGGGCATCCGGGCTTTGTATGAGGCGCTCAATCCGGTCTAGTCGCTGCTTGCCAGATGGTCGGCTGAGGGGGTTTGCGACCGTCCGCAGGCTCCGCACGTGACGAACAGGGCTGCATCAGATGCGGTCAATCAGGCAACCGAAATTTTGAGGAAAACCGTTGTCAAAGATCATCTACAAAAATTTCAACATCCTGATTGAGCGGCAGTCGGGAGAGCAAAGTTACGCGGTCAAGACGCTCGGTTCGGGCGGCGGCGATGCCCGCGCAACCTTCTCGCTTGCCGAGTTACAACTCGCTGAAAACCCGCTTGCTGACCTGGTGCGCCGCGCGCCCGTTCCGATTCGTGATCTGGTTGTAGATGAGGACAGTCGCTTACTCGAAGACCTCGCGCCGCCGTTTGAAGACGCAAAACGTTTTGGCGGCTGCCTCTTCGATATGGTCTTCAAACCTGACATCTATATTGCGTTCAAATCGAGCCTCGAACAGGCGCGTATGAACAAGGCGCGATTGCGCATCCGGCTCAATCTGACGCAGGTTCCCGAACTCGCCGTCTTGCCTTGGGAGTATCTGCACAATGCCAAGCTCAATCACTTCTATGCGCGCTTTGTCGAATCGCCGGTCGTGCGCTATCTCGAACAAGGCGATCCGATTGAAGCGCTCACAGTCGCCGCGCCGTTACGGGTGTTGGTAATGATCGCCGGTCCCAAGGGTGCGGCTTCGCTTGATGTCGAACGCGAATGGCAGAGCTTGCAAGAGGCGCTGAAAGAGTTGACCGCGCAGGGGTTGGTCGAGCTAGAGCGGTTGGAGCGCGCAACCGTTGACGCATTGCAGGATCGCTTGATGCGGCGATTGGAGAATCGCCCGTATCATGTCTTTCACTTCATCGGTCACGGCGATTTCCACCGGCAGAAAAACGAAGGCCGCTTGCTGCTTGAACACGACGATGGCAGCCCGAATCCGGTGAGCGGGCAGAATTTGGCTGAGTTGTTGCACGATCATACAACCCTGCGATTGGCCGTCATCAACGCTTGTGAAGGGGCGCGCACTTCGGATAGCAATTCCTACAGCGGCACGGCACAAAGCTTCTTATTTCACGCCCGCATTCCGGCAGTTATCGCCATGCAGTTCAAAATCACCGATGCGGCGGCTATCAAATTCGCCAACCGTTTTTACAGTGCGTTGGCGGCCAGCTACCCCGTAGACGCGGCGCTTTCACAAGCGCGTATGGGCATGTACCAAAGCGGCAACGAAATCGAATGGGCGACGCCGGTTTTGTACATGCGCTCGGAAGACGGCAATATCTTTACTCTCAATACGGTTGCCGACACGCTGCCGATCAGCGAGCCGAGTCCGCGCGCCAGCCTTGTGCCCCATCATCTGGACTACCACTTTCAAGCCGTCATCAATGCGCTGCTCACCGGTCAGATCGTACCGTTTTTGGGGTTGGACGTGAATCTGTATGGCAGATTACCCGGCCAGCCATGGGTTCCAAAACAAGGGCTGCCGAGCGGCGATGAGTTGGCCGCCTATCTGGCCAACAAATATCAATATGGCAGTAGTGCGAATCCTGATCTTGCAGAAGTCGCGCAATATATCACAGCCAAAAAACGCGGCAGGGTCGGCTCGCTCTATCAGGACATCTCGGAACTCTTCAGCAATGGGTTTGAGCCCTCGCCTTTGCATGCCTTGATTGCGCGGATGCCCGAAGTGCTGACCGAGCGCAACGCATTGCGTGCGGCTGACCCGCTGCTGCGCCGCTTCATCGTCGTCACCTTAAGCGTTGATAATCTGTTGGAGACGGAATTCAAAAAGCGTTTTCCGACCTACCACGTCCTCGCCTACGTTGCCGAAGGCAGTCAGCGCGGCAAGTTTCAGCACTATCGGATCGAGAACGGGCAAATCGCCCATTGCGTCTTTATTGACAACGCCAACGATTATCGCGGTTTCACCGACCAACAGCCGGTCATCATCAAATTGCCGGGCACGCTCGATACCGTAACTTTCGATCATAAATTCGCCATCACCGAAGACCATTACTCGAATTACCTGACGCACAAAGACCTGACCAGCCTGTTGCCCGCGCAACTGATGAGCAAGCTCAAACGCAGCGGCCATTTATTTCTCGGCTACAGTCTGCGTTCATGGAATCTGCGCGCTCTGCTCTATCGCATCTGGGATGCACAGATGCCGAGTGAGTCGTCGTGGTTCGTGCATCCGAACCCGCAAGACGCGGATGTGCAGTTTTCCGATGTCTGCGGCATCGAAGTGATAAAAGCCGACTGGCAGGATTACACCGCCGCTTTACAGGAAAGGATCGAGCGGATTGGGCGCACAGCCTGACGCCTGCGCCCGCTATTCCTCTTAGGCATGCCGATGAAGGAAGTCACACAACCGCTATCGCCCTATGTTGGACTCGCGCCGTTTTCGGAAAAAGACGCACCCTTTTTCTTCGGGCGCGAAGCGGAAGAGGAAAGCATCACCGCCAACTTGCGCGCGGCGCGTTTGACCCTGCTCTACGGGCCGAGTGGCGTTGGCAAAAGCTCCGTGCTGCGCGCCGGGGTGATTCACAGCCTCAACGAACTGGCTAGCCGCGAACGCGAAGAGTATGGAACGCCCAGCTTCGCCATCGTCTATTATCGTTCGTGGGCTGCCGATACGGCTAACTTTGCCAACTCTCCGATCAACGATCCGATCACCGGGCTGGCAACGAGTCTGCACGAAGCGGTCAAGCAAGCCTTTCAAGATGACTCGCTCGAAGCCGTGCCGGTTCCCGCTTCGTGCGACCTGCGCAAGCTCTTCGCGGCTTGGCGCGAACGCTTTAACTTGGAGTTTCTCCTCATCCTCGACCAGTTCGAAGAATATTTGCTCTACCGCGCTCACGAAGAGGGTGACGGCACCTTTGCCTCAGAGTTACCCAAGCTCATCAACACCCCCGAACTGCCGGTGCGCGTGTTGCTCTCGATGCGCGAAGATTCCATCTCAAAACTGTATAAGTTCAAGTCTTCGATTCCTATCCTCTATGACAACCAACTGCAAATCGAACATATGGGGCTTGAGGCTGCGCGTCGCGCCATTGAACAACCGCTCATCGCCTACAACGCGCTGACGCCGACCGACGCAACGCCCTATGAGATCGAACCGGAATTGGTGAAAGCCGTGCTTGAACAGATCTGCGCCGGACAGATCGAGTTGGGTAGCGCAGGGCGCGGCGTCGTGGTCGGCGATCCGTCACGGGCTCACATCCTTGCGCCTTATTTGCAACTGGTGATGACGCGAATTTGGGAGCACGAGAAGGCAAAGGAGTCGCACACGCTTCGCCTGACTACGCTCACGGCATTAGGCGGCGCCAAACAGATTGCGGAAACTCACCTCGATAGCGTGATGGATAAGCTGCCTCCAACCGAACAAGATGCGGCGGCCAGCTTCTTTCACTACTTGGTTACCCCGGATGGCGCGAAGATCGCGCACACGGTCTCCTCCCTTGCAGCCTATACCAAACTGCCGGAAGCGCGAATCAGTCCGGTGCTGGAGAAACTCTCTGCCGGAACCGAACGCATTTTGAATCCGCTCACCCTCTATGTCGGCGACGCTCAAAAACCGGGATACGAGGTCTATCATGATGCGCTCGCTCCGGCGATTCTCGGCTGGCGCACCCGCTACACGGTCAAACGCGAACAGGAGCTTGCCGTGCAGCATGAAAAAGAGCGCGCTGCCGCACGGCAAAAACGGATTCTCTTCTGGGCGCGAACGGTGGCGACGATCTTGCTCGCCACCGTCCTGCTCGTCGTCTCCATCGCCATTCGGCGGCACATGGCAGCCAGAACTGCGGAAGTCGCTCTCGAAGCCAAGGCACAAGAAGTTGAAGAAAAGGCGCAGGAGATCAAGGAGCTGGATGAGGATCTGAAAAAGGACGACGATGTGCTGGCAGAGGCTGCTCGGTATGAAGCGTTAGTGAGAGCGATTGACGATTTGGAGAGCGACAATCCGAAAATCCGCAAAGAGGCCGTCAGTCGGTTAGAAGAGCTATCCAAACAAGGAGTGATTCCAAAATCGCTCAAGCCGCTGATTCTTGATGCGGCGGCGGACAAAGATATTGAGGTCGCAAAGGCAGCCCAAAAAGCTCTGCAAGTGCCGGTCAATCCGGTCGCCGAACAGAACGAAACGAGATTGCCGCCGCGTGTCTATCTTCACATTCAAAATGAACGCCAACGCGCCAAAGCCAAAGAGGTCGAAGACCATCTGGAAGCCATCAACTGTATCGTCCCCGGCATTGAAAAAGTAGAAAACGTGCGACTTCAGACCAATCAGTTGCGCTACTTCCGCGAAAACGACCGACCATGGGCAGAGACTGCGCGCACTGCCCTGTTGAAACTTGGCATCCAGAATATCGAACTGATTCTCATTCGCCTCGATGAGGCATCGGCGCGCGCTCGACCTAAAGTGTACGAGTTATGGTTCACTCCTGATGCGCTGATTGAGCAATATTTCCCGCCTGTTCAGCAACGCCGGACGCTCGATAAATCGAACTGAGGCCGGTCGGAGCTTTCATTCCTTCGAACCTCGTTCCGCATGTTCGTAGACTCTCTCCGTCTCGTTGTCGCGCACCGTGCAGAGGTGATTGGCGTAAGCGTGCAAAAAAAGCTCTTCGTCCGCTAGCAACGATTTGCGAAAGGCCGAGTTGGTGACATAGCCCGAAGCGCGCACAGCGGCGAAGGTCAACGCCGCATAGGCGACAATCGTCGCGGCAGTCGCTTGACGATTCAAGACGAAATCACCGAACAGAATCACGCTGGCCAGACCGCCCAATGTCGCCCATTGCCGCAAGGGCGACGCCGGATGCGACACGTAAAAGGTCGCCGCCTGCACCGGAACCGCCACCAGCAACCAGTAGTTGCGCGTCCAGAAAGCGGCAACGATTGCCGCCAATGCGGCTGCCAACAATAAGAGAGATAAGCCGGTAATGAGCGCCTTGCGGTAGCCCGTCAGCCGCGCGTCTGCCCACTCGGCAGCCGCTAGCGCATCAACGCCGAGGTTGGCTTTACGTTTCGCAACAGCGGTCTGTAGTTCGGCAAACGAGCGAAAGGCAAAGCCCGGAATCTTGGCAACGCTCTTCCATTTTACCGATTGAGTTGACTGGTTCACGTCGGCTACGCCTCGCAGATGCGGAGCAGGTCAACGCCCCTATCGAGAGGGATAGAGATGATAGAGCATCAAGTAGACGATGACGCCGGTCACCGATACATAGAGCCACAGCGGAAAGGTCCAGCGTGCAACCTTGCGATGCTCGGCAAAGCGCCCTTTGAAAGCGCGCACTAATGTGAGAACGACGAACGGCACATTGACGATGGCGAGAATCGTGTGCGAGATGAGAATCGTGAAGTAGAGCGGGCGCACCCAACCTTCGCCCTTAAACGAAGTCGCGCCAGCGTTGTAGTGATAGATCACATAGGAGATTAGAAAGACAATCGAAGCGCTAGTCGCCGCAATCATACAAAACCGATGCGCGCCAATCTTGCGACGCCGAATCATCAGATACCCGATGATGAGAAATGTTCCGCAGGTGGCGTTGAGCAAAGCGTTGATCGTCGGCAATAGACTGATGGACATAATGTGGAAGGTATAGCGACCTACTCTCTCACCGTTAAAAGCGCCCCCATGACCTCATTACTCCGTGCGACTGTAGAGTTGATCTTTTCGCTGTCCTTGCACGTTGCGGAATTTGTAGAAGACGCCGAACAGTCCGACAAACAAGAAAATCGCTGGCATCAGCAAGATGACGACGGCAGAGTTGATCGTGCCTGATAGATTCGTCGCGTCGTCGGAAGCGGCGACTGTCTGTTTGCACATCGCGCATTGGGCGAGGGTCGGCTCGGCGGCGATGAGCATCACCGCCAGCAGCACGATCAACGTCACTAAAATAGAGAACCGCTTTTTCATGGTAGGCCACGCAGAAACCGAAAGCCGTCATTGCCCTTGATGCGTCTGCTCGGCGGCGGCGGGCGCAGCATAGGGTTTATTGTCCCGCAAGCGCATGCTGTCGGGGAAGAAGATGGCAAACAGACACAATAAGATGACCAGTATCGGCACGATGGTCAGAATAAAAGTCAGCTTCTCGAACTTCATGTGCATGAAGTAGGCGATGATAAGCGCCGCTTTGATGATCGAAAGCCCCATCAGAATAATCAGCATCAGGGTCTGTTCGATGTGAATATAGGCGAGGAAAACTTCTATCGCCGTCAGCGCCAGCAGCGCCACCCAAATCCAAACGTTCTGACGGTCGCCGTGTGCGTGTTCGTCTTCGACAACATTGTCCTGCACATCGAAAGGGTTCGAGATGTACCCATTTTCATACGCCCAAATCAACGGGTTGATGGCAAAGACCAACGCCAGCAGCAGACAGATGATAATCAGAAACAGGCTGTCCACTCCGGCGCGAATGCCATCGTTGGCAACCGACCACCCGGCCAGCGCCAGACACCCGACCGATAACAACCCCAGCAGGCCATTGACCAACTTCGTCTCTCGCTCTTTTTTTATCTCTTCCATCTCATGCCCTCACAGGTGAAGCGATGACAGGAGGGGTGAAAATGCGCGCTCAACCGCACCCCTTCACCTCTTCTCCCGTCATCTTCAATGCCCCCCACCGCCGCTGAAATCGACCGACAGCAGATAGATCAAGGGGAAGACGAACATCCACACCAAGTCGACAAAGTGCCAGTACAAGCCGCTCGTCTCGATATCTTCGTGATTGAATTTTTTGATCCGCAACGCCATCACGCCGAGATAGCAGACCCCCGTAAAGACGTGGAACATATGCAGCCCGGTAATGCCGAAAAATGCCGAACCAAAAAGAATCGGCGAACCCGGCCAACGCGCCCGCCAGACTTCCGGCAGATCGTTGAGGTACAGACCTTCTTCGACCAGATGCCCCCACTCAATGCCGTGCAGCACCATAAAAGCAATGCCGAAAAACATGGTTGCAAAGATCCACCGTTGGGCGGTGCGCTTAGCTCCGCGTTTGGACGCCGACACCGCAAAGACCATCGTCAAGCTGCTCGACAGCAGCACCAACGTCATCACCGATGAAAAGACGATGCTCGGATAAAAGGGAAACGGCGTCGGCCAATTGTCGCTGGCAAAGCGCGCATAGCTATAGGCAATCAACAATGCGCAAAAGGTCAGCGAGTCCGACATGATAAAGAGCCACATGCCGAGTTTGCGGTGGCCGATCTGATAGGGGAGCGAACCGCCGCTCCATTCACCGGTTAAACTTCCGGCTTTCGCTTCTGCCATCTGTCACCTCCGATTGCGTCACACGTAAAACAGCAAGACGAAAAGATAAATCCACAAAACGCCCATAAAATGCCAGTAGACCGCCACCGCTTCGGTTGCGTTGCGCTTGCGAATGCTGATGCGATTGCGCACCGCTGCGACCGCCAAATACCCCACGGCCAAGATGCCCCCCAGCAAATGCACCCCGTGCAGGCTGGTCAACAAATAGAAGAACGAACTGTGCGGATTGGTGTTGACATACAGCCCTTGCGCCACCAACTGCTGCCACGCGATCAGCTGACCGATCACGAACAAAACGCCCAGTCCGGTCGTCACTCCGATCCAGCCTGCGAAACTGGCGTACTCGTTCTGCCGCAACCTGCGCCGCGCCAGTTCAAAGGTTATGCTGCTCAGCACAATGATGGCCGTGGTCGCCCACAGCATCGAAGGCGGTTCGAGTCCCGCCCAACTGGTGCGCTTGGCTTGCACCCAAATGTAGGCGCTGGTCAACGCCATAAACAACATGGCGACGCTGACCAACATCACCCACACGCCGATGCGGTATTTGTGCGGCTCCATCGCATCGTCACGCGAGTACCCCGGCGGCCAATCCTGCGCATCGTTGGGCTGGTTCGGGCCGCCGCTTCCTTGACCATCAGGGCTGCCGCCGACGCCGCTGGTCTGCACGCGGATGTTTGATACGCTCGTACTCATATCAGTTGGTTACCGATTTCCGGCTGCTCGCTTCTCGTTATTGGCAGTGACCGAAGTCACCCGGCAACTAGCAACCGGCAATTGGCAGCCTTCCCTTCAGACTAATCTCCCGCTGCTTTCGCCGGTTCCGGCTCGGTTTGCAGCAGGTAATCTTTGCTCGCGCCCGGCACGCTGAATTCATAGGGGCCGCGATAGACGGTCGGCTCCACTCCGGCGAAGTTGTCGTGCGGCGGCGGCGACGGAATCACCCATTCGAGCGTCGTCGCTTCCCACGGGTTATCGGCAGCTTTCGGCCCTTTAATCCAACTCCAGATCAGATTCGCCACAAAGATCAATTGCGCGGCGACGGTAATGACCGCGACGATGGTCACGGCTCTGTGCATCGGCACGATGGAGTTCAGGTAGCCGAGATGATCGTGTGTCGAATAGCGGCGCGGCGCTCCCGCGATGCCAATGATGTGCATCGGCATAAAGATGCAGTTGACCCCGATGAAGGTGATGAAGAAGTGAATCTTGCCGAGCGTTTCATTCATCATCTTGCCGAACATCTTCGGGAACCAGAAGTAGGTTCCGGCGAACATTCCGAAGATCGCCGCCACCCCCATAATTAAGTGAAAGTGTCCAACAACGAAATAGGTATCGTGCAGCGGAATATCAACGGAAGACTGGCCGAGAAAGATGCCCGTGACGCCGCCCGAAATGAACAGCGATACGAAACCGATTGAAAAGATCATCGGCGTCGTAAATCGTATCTGCCCGCCCCACAACGTGCCCAACCAGTTGAAGGTCTTAATCGCCGACGGCACTCCGATGGCCAAAGTGATAACCGAGAACGCCATTGCCGTTCCCGGATGCATGCCGCTTTGGAACATGTGGTGCCCCCACACAAAGAAGCCCAGCAAGCCGATAGCGAAGATCGCGTACACCATGGCGTGATAACCGAAAACCGGCTTGCGCCCGAAGGTCGAAAGGATGTGCGATGTGAGTCCCATCCCTGGCAGGATAGCGATGTAGACTTCCGGGTGACCGAAGTACCAAAACAGGTGTTGCCACAAAATCGGCGAGCCGCCGCCTTGATCGGTAATCAGTTGCCCGTTGACGTAGCTTCCCGCAGGAATGAAGAAGCTGGTACCGGCAAAGTGCTCAAAGAGCAGCAACACCCCCGCAGCCAGCAGAACGGGAAAGGAGAGCAAGCCCAGTACGGCAGTCGTAAACCACGCCCAACAGGTCAGCGGCAACCGCATCAGCGACATGCCTTTGGCGCGCAGATTCAACATCGTAGTGATGAAATTGAGAGCGCCTAAGAGCGATGCGACACAGAAGATGCCGATGCTGGCCACCCATAAAACCACTCCCGTCCCCTGTCCGGGACCGGCAATTTCGCCGAGCGCACTGAGCGGCGCATACCCTGTCCACCCGCCCAGCGGGCCGACCACCCCAACGGCTGCGTTAGTCTCCCCTAAATATGGGCCGACGAAGTCAGCAAAGATCGCCAGAATCATCACCACGAAGGCGACGAAGGTGACCCAAAACGACAGCATGTTGAGCACCGGAAAAGCCATATCCGCCGCGCCAATCTGAATCGGCAAAAAGTAATTGCCAAAGCCTCCTTGCGGCGCGGTCGTCAGCACAAAGAAGACCATGATGGTGCCGTGCATGGTGACGAGAGATAGGTAGAGTTCGGGCGAAATGGTGCCGTTTTCGGCGGCGGTCGGCAAGATGTACTTGAGGAATTCGAACTCCTGTCCCGGCCATCCGAGTTGCAGCCGCATCAGCAGACTCATCACCATGCCGATGAAGACGGCAACCAAAGCCAAAAACCAGTACTGAATGCCGATGACTTTATGATCTATGCTGAAGATCCATTTTCGAATGAAGCCCGATGGCGCCGGATGCCGATGCACTTCGCCGTGTTCGTGACTCGCATGCGCTTCTGACATTCTCCCGACCTCCTATTTGCTGACTGGGTATTGTTGTTGCAACTCGGCGAGCCTCGCTTTGAACGCTTCTTCTGACATCGCTGCAAGCGGCTCGTACTCGTCCTGCGGAATCACCAGCATAAAGGTCTTCATATTGTAGTGCAGTTGGCCGCAGAGTTCGGCGCAGGGCACTTCGTACTGACCGACCTTGAGAGCTTTGAAATGCACGCGAACCGTCAACCCCGGAACCGTGTCTTGTTTGAACCGTAACGCCGGAACGAAGAAGTTATGAATCACATCTTTCGACCGCAGGCTGAGTTCCACCGATTTATTCACCGGCACTACCAGCACCGTTGCCTGAATATCATCTTTCGCCGCCGCATCGTTGGTGTCGAGGCCGACAAAGTTGAGCGCCGAATCGTTAATCAAGGTCGGATCAACCCGGCCAAAGGTTTGATCGGCTCCCGAGTAGTGAAAGTTGAATTGAAATTGCTGCGCGACGACATTGATTTTGACCGCATCCGCCGGTGCATCGTTAATGTGCAAATCCCACCACACCCGCTGTCCAAGTATGCCCAACCCGATGAAGACCACCGCCGTGATGATCGTCCACGTCGCTTCTAAATTGTTGCTGCCATGTGAGTAGACAGCGTGCTGCTTGCCTTTACTGGCGTAGCGAAAGACAACATAGCCGAGCGCCAACTGCGACAAGGTGAAGGCCAATCCGACAACCCACAGGGTGCGATTGAACTGCGCATCAAGCGCCGCTGCATGTTCGGAGATGGCGGTCGGGAACCACCACAGCGTGTCGCCGAAGACCAGCTTTTGGCCGACAAACAGCAGCAACGTGCCGATGGTGACCAGCCATAACATCACAGCAATAAGTTTGCTCATATTTCCCTCGAATGATGAAGGGTGAATGGCGAACGACGCATGATCAGAATGTGACTCTCCT
The DNA here is from genome assembly GCA_964468725.1 of uncultured Clostridia bacterium. Taxonomy (GTDB): domain Bacteria; phylum Acidobacteriota; class Blastocatellia; order UBA7656; family UBA7656; genus CAYXVU01. The sequence continues at coordinate 18,625 of CAYXVU010000027.1, read as the reverse complement.
CATCATCCGTCATTCATCTTTACGTCACTTATCCGGCGAAGACCAACAAGGCATATAGCGCAGGCAGATAGATTACCGACGCTAACAACAAGCGTCGCGCCTGCCACGCCGTCTTGGCCCGAGCGGCTCGGGCGCTGAAGTACAACAACCCGACTCCCAACAGCAACGCCCCGACAAAATAGACTGTGCCTGCGAGGTTCATCATCGCTGGCAGCAAACTGACCGGCAGCAGCAACAGGGTGTAGGCCATAATCTGTTGCCCCGTCACTCGACCTTCGGGTTCAACAACCGGCAGCACCTTGACCCCTGCGCGCTCATAATCTTCTCTGTACATCCAGGCAATCGCTAAAAAGTGCGGAAATTGCCACAAGAACAGAATGGCAAAGAGCACCCATCCGCCAACGCTGACCTCATTGTGTACGGCTGCCCATCCCAACAGCGGCGGCATCGCGCCGGGGAGGGCTCCGATGGCCGTTGAAACCGTCGTCCGCGTCTTGAGCGGCGTATACACAAACAAGTAACTCACCAGCGTCAGTACGCCAAGCAGTCCGGTCAGCGGGTTGATCGCCAAAGCGAGAACGGCGAGAGCCGCTGCCGATAAGAGTAGGCCAAACAGCAAGGCCGATTTCGGCGCGATTTTGCCCGACGGCAACGGGCGCAACTCGGTGCGCCGCATCCGCGCATCCAGTTTGCGCTCGAAGAATTGATTGAGCGCCGACAGCCCGGAAGCTAACAGCCCAACCCCTGCTCCCATCGTCAGCAGCGCCGAATAATCAAGGCGTCCCCGTGAAGCGACACAGAACCCTGTGATTGCAGAGAGTACGACAAACATCGAGATGCGCGGCCTCGTCAACTCGGCATAATTCGTCACTCTTCCAACGAAACTCGCTTGGCGTTTCGCCGCTTCGACATCGAATGATTGCGTGACCGTTTGATTGAGTAGTGAATCCATAACTCTAAGCGGCAGCTCCTCGTGCATCGGACGGTGCAACCGGGGCGCAATGGGCTTCGCGTGTGCGCTCGCCGGTCGGCGCAAGCGCACGGTAACACCTCAACGTTAAAACGACAAGCGTGGTCAAGGTCAGCGCTCCGACGACCACATGGGCGACCGTTAGCGAAATCATCGGCTCGACCGGTTGCGGCTCATTCGCCGTTGCCAGTCGCGCCAGATAGGCCAAGATGCCGAGCAAGAGTTGAGTGAACAACAACCCGGCAAGCGTCAGCGCGGGCTTGCGCAAAAATTCGTCTTTGCCATGGCGGCGCATCACCAACATCACTGTCCAAAGAATCAATCCGGCAACCGCCAGCGCGCCGATCACATGCGGGATGATGCCGAAGGCGCGATGGCGAAAGCCTGCCCCTAATACTAACTGCACAAGCACGGCGATCAGAGTGAGCGGCAGTACGCGGCGCAACGCCGGGTTGCCCCAATCCGGTCGCACGCGGCGACTGGTCACCCAGCTTTTTGAACTGAAGACCGCAAGGCTGACAACGACCGCCAGATAGCTTTGTGCAATGAGCGCGTGGGGTACGGCGATGGCGGCTTTGTAATCGGGGAACAAGACCCGCACGCCGCCGATCAGGGCTTGCGCGATGACTCCGAAGAACGCCAGCCAGGCCAACTTTTTCAACCAGCCGCGCCGGTCGCTGCGCCATGCCCACACTGCCAATAAAAAGGTCGTAAAGGCGACGACTCCTGCGATGAAGCGATGCGAGTATTCATAGCGCACATTGGCGATGAAGTAATCGGAGTGAATCAGCCAACGCCCGAACGACAGCGGCCAGTCGGGAACCGAATCTCCGGCTTCGTTGCTGGTCACCAACGCGCCGACGATCAACAGCACAAAGATCATGCCGATCAACGTGATGGCGAAACGATGCAAGCCCGCGTTGACCGGAAGATGGTTATCGTTATCGAAACTTCCCTGTAACTTCAAACTGCTCTCCTTCAACCTGATGACCTATCAGGCAGAAATCGCGTTCCGCCCGAATTCCTAAGATAACGAGCCATCAAGGCAGAACAAGCGCCGGAGCAATAGTCAACGAAGTCGGCGCATAAGCGGTGCCGGATTTATAGGTGAAATCTTGAGTCTTCGATTCACTCTTACCGACGGTGATCTGTTGTTTTTGCTCCCCTAACGTTTCATGCCACGCGATCAGCGTATAAGTGCCGGGCGGCACGTCTTTGATGGTAAAGGTTCCGTCTTTGGAACTCACCGTAAAGCAGGGGTGAGCGAGCACACCGATGTAGGCTTTCATCCATGGATGCACATTGCATTTGACCGGAATGAGGATTTCGGCGCGCGCGAACTTCTTCTCTTTCGGAGCCGCGCCTGCGGGTTGCGACTCATTCCATTCCGGGTTGGCGCGCGGTGTCGGGTGAATGTTGTGGGTCGCCTTATCGCTGTTGGTGATCTTCAAGGCCTGATTGGTCTGTATCCCGAAGATGCGCGGCTCATAGCGGCAACCGAGTTGATCGAGTGAGGCTTGCGCGGAGGGAGTTGGAAACTCGTTGTTATCCACCGGGCCGCCCTTCAGATAGACGAAGACGTTGGCGAGTTTGCCATCCGCGATCACCACATCTTCGGTCATCGCGTTGCCGCCGCCGGTCAAACAGTTCGGGTCAGCGCCCATATCAATCCGTTTAGGCGCAGGCGGCGTGCCGTCGAATTTGATGACGCCAGTGATGGTACCTTCATCACCTTTCGAGACGTATTTCGGTTTGGCCTGTGAATCGGGATCCTTCTCATCCCCAGAGCCGCCTCTGTTCCTCTTCTTGCAAGCGCCGATCAGCAGCGTCGCGGCCAGCGCGGTTATGAGAATGGTAATCAGAACTCGCTTATTCATAATTCCTCTCTTGCTCGTCGTCGGACAGCTTTGAAAATCGCCCGACGGTACTGATTGCGCTCCTTTGCAGAACCCTTCGAAGCGCGTGATGATAAGCCGGTAATAGCAGGGTGTACCACCCACCCACGCCGCATTCGGCTACGGCCCGTTAGGGCGAACCGCTTTTGCACCCATCCGCGCAAGCGGTTTGCGCGAATTGGGGTTGACCACTGATGAGGTTGTGCCCGAAGCCGCAGGCGCGCTGGCAGGCGCGGCGGATGAACCGCCCGCCGACAATAAGCGTCGCTGCTCTTCCGGCGTCATCTGGAACATGTAGCGCACCAGCAGTTTCGCGTGGTCTTTGTTGTAGCTTTCGGCCACCGAAGGCACGGGGCCAGCAAAGATCCACCGATTATGCGCCGTGTCGCGCGAAAAGAGTCCCGACGGCATGGACGTGCCCGGGCTGATGACCGATGGATCAACCAACCAACGCTCCGTCCAACCGGGCTTCAACCGCTCCGGCGCAAGCAGGAAGTTAGGAGCCGTCGCCCGCGCATCGTGAGCCGGTTCGCCCGTCATATGACACTTCAAACAGGGCGCGGCTTGCGAAGTAAACAGCGCGCGCGCCAACGTCTGTTCATCCGAAGTGAGCGGGTCGAGGCGTTCCGGAATATAGGGCTGCGGCTGCGCCGACGCGCCCATAAAGAAGTTCACGACAGCTTGCAATTCGTTGGGCGAGAAATTGAAGGTCGGCATGCGAGTGCGCAAGTATTGGCGCACGCCGTTGCGATTGAGCCCCGGCTGCGGTCGCAAGGTAAAGACCACGCCCGAACCGGGTGCGGCAGGCGCACTGGCGGCGGGCGCGCCACCGGCAGTTGGCGTCGTGCTAGCAGCAGCGGAGGACGGGCTTGCGCCCGACAAGTGTGCGGCCAACGCCTTCTCTGCGCCGCCGAGCGAAGGGTCTTTCAAAAACTTCATTAACCAATCGGGCTGCACTCGCGCCCCTTCGCTGGTCAACCGCGGCGGCAACTGCTCTTTGCCGTCGGCATCCTGATACATGGGCAAGCCCATCAGCGTCGAATCTGCGCCGATCAAAACATTATGACAGCCAGCACAGTTGTATTTCTGCACGATCCACCAACCTTCTTGCACCTGTTTCTGTTGGCCGACCGGCCTGAAGCGCAACGCTTCGGGCAAATTGGGCGAAACGCTGCCGAGCAAGAAGGTGGTCAGCGCAGTTATCTCATCTTCCCTGAGATAGATGTTGGGCATCTTCAATCGTTCTTCCGGCGATTTCACTTTGCCGCGATCATAGATGCCGGGGTTACGGAGTTTGTTTTCGAAGAAGCCTTTGTGGTTGTACCACGAGCGATCCGTATCGGCTTGGGTGATGGGGTCAACGCCGAGTTTGGCGTCTTCGGTGAGCAAAGCGAAGTCCAATCGCTCAATCGGCTTGCTCCCTTCGAGGGTTAATTCGGTTCCGATGCGCTGCTCATTTTCCAGTCCGCGCACCTCGTGACAACCGGCGCAGCCATAGGATTGAGTCAGTTTTTTGCCGCGTTCAAAGAGCGAGGTGTCGTCTAAAAACGTGGCTTCGGGGTAAGAAGGTTCGCCCTTTCTGAGTGACCACAAGAAGGTGGCAATGTCGCGCGCATCCGCGTCGGAGAGGCGGAAATTGGGCATGACGGTCATGTTCTGCACTTGTATCTGATGGCCGTCAATCGGGCTGGTCGAATGCTCGTCGTCGAACAAATACGGCACCCTCTTTTCCAAATAATCTTTCGGCAAGAGGTCGCGTTTGAGACTCGGCGAATAGGGCGCCAGCCGTTCGCGCGGGTTGTGAATCCAGCGCACGATGTAATCGAAGTTGGCCTTTTCGCCCACCCGCGTCAGGTTGGCGGCAAAGTGCCCACCGACTTCCTGATCGCCCATGTTGATGGCATTACCGTCAATCGAATGACAGGCGAGGCAGCCAATCGTGCGGAACAACTCTTTGCCGTGCGCGGCATCGCCTTGGGTTTGCGTAGCGATGCGCACGCCGTCTCGTTCGGGGTCTAAAGAGGCTTGCCAAAGGAAAGCCGATATGGCCTTGACTTCGTCTTCATCAAGACGGAAGGTCGGCATCTTCGTACCTGGTCGGAAGGCTTGCGGGTCGCGCAGCCAGACGGGCAGCCACTCTTTGCGGAGTTTGGCTTTGATCTCTTTCAGGTTGGGGCCGACCTTCTTTTGATCTTTGAGCAGGTATTTGGCTTGAATGTTTTGCTCGTCAATCTTGGCGTCGAGGATGCTGATCTGTTGTTTGAGCGCATCCACATGGCTCAACAACTGGCGCGCCTGTTCGTCGCTGGCGGCGTTGTCGGCTTGCGTGCGGGTGTCGCGGATGTCGCGGTTCTTTTCGGCTTTCTCCATTTCGTACTGCTTGATGGTCTGGAAGGAAGCGGCGATGGCTTCGCTTTCGCGGTCGAAGCCTTCGTAGCGGTGACAGCCCGTGCAGCCTTTGATCTGGAAGAGATTTTTGCCGTTGTTGAGGACATCGGCCATCTGTGTGACGCGATCTTGATTATGGCATTGGTTGCATCCGGCCTGCACATTCTCTTTGTAGTAGAGCGGCCAGAGCCAGTGTTTGTATCGGCCATGCCCTTTGGCGACCGAAGTCGTGCCGCGTCCGTTGCCACCGTGACAGGTCGAGCAGCCGAACTGTTCGGGGTCGTGAATCTGTAAGAGTTCTTTCTGCGGATGCGAGACGAAAGCCGCTTCGCCGCCCATCTGTCCTTTGGTCAAAGGGAGCGGCTCGCGGATGCCGAGATGGCAGGATTCGCAACGGTCTACGACATTCGACCCCCGCAGATTGATCTGCTTGATCGAATAACTGAAGTTCTCCATCTTATTGAGAATGCCGTCGAGTTGTTGCGTAGTGAGTCCGACGTGATTGTCGCGGACATATTCATCGAGTTCGGTCTTTGCGGCGGTCTGCTCTTTGGTCAGTTCGATGCGCTGGGTGGCCAGCCTCGCCTTTTCGTCCGTCAGGGTGTTGTACATCTCTTGCAGTTGATTGAAGCTGTACTCTTTGTCTTCAACCACGCCCTGATCGTTGTGAAGCGCCACTTCGATCAACTCTTTCTTTTTGTCCTCAATATCTTCGCGGATGTCCGCCTTGCCGCTTTCACTGGCGACTTCGAGGGTGTAGGTTTTGGCGGCAATCCAGGCGCGCACGTTTTGGAAGGGGTCGGTAATGTCGGCCAGCTTTTGATTGATGAACCGGGTCTTGTCGTCAATCTCTTTCACCTGATCTTTGACGGCATTGACGGCATCTTGATAAGCCTGATCGAGTTGCTGATATTCGGGCACCTCTTTGAGCCGTCGGCCTTCTTGCGACTGCGCGCGTTTCAAGCGTTCAAGGCGCGTAGAATAGGCGTCCACGAAGTCTCGTTGATACGTCTTCCATGGGCGTTGGCCAAGTATCTCATCGTAGAGCGCCCACAGCAGTGTGCCAGTCATCAGCAGCGCGCAAACGACAATGGGCACGCTGAAGGAGTGATCTGCGATGGGATCGGACTCCGGCGTTTCCGCCCGTTTTTCCAACTGCTCATTGGCAACATTTTCAGACATCTCACACCCTCCAAAGCGATGCGGACTCAGAACGGAAGATTGAGTCGTTGCCGCGACTGACTCAGTCTTCAGCCCTCATCGCTCAGTCCTTTAGATATTGAACCACGGCGTCACCATGACGTACTTGATGCGAAACAACAATCTGAGTACCAGTTTGACCGGCATCGCCCATAAAATGGTGATGGCGAAAAACTGAAAGGTCGCGTACTGCAAAAATGATGTGCGCTCGAAGATCTTCTTGTCGAATTCGGTTCGCATAATCAGCTTGTGGGTAAGATAGGCCGCAACGGCCGTAAACAGGCCGACCATCAGGGCTCCGAACAATCCCTTCCATGGTTGCGACGCGATGAAGGTCAACCCCCATCCGGCAACGATGTCCGGCAGGTCGCGATTGACTTCGTAGGGCACGAAGTTGTGATCCCAGGTCTGACCCGGCCAGAACCATACCCAGCCCGGCCCGCGCATAAACGTGCCGATGATAATCAACGCGACCCAAGTCACGAAGCCTACCAAAAAGGCCCCCACAGCCACTTTGCGTTGTCGCCAAGTGTAGTAACCCGAACCGAGCGGATTCGAATCCACATAGGGAAAGGCCATCAACCCGAAGATCATCAGACTCGGCATCACAACACCGGCAATCCAGGGATCGAAGTAGACCAGCATCTCCTGCAAACCTAGAAAGTACCAAGGCGCTTTCGACGGATTCATCGTCAGGTTGGGGTTGGCAGGCTCTTCGAGCGGCGCGTTGAGGGTGATTGACCAGACGAAGAGGATGGCGGTCACAATCAGCACGGCGAGAAATTCGATGCGCAGCAGATACGGCCAGACGTGCAATTCGCGCGACCAATTCGGCTGCCAGGGCCAGGTTTTGCGATGATGCGTTTTGGCGAGTTTCGCGTCGCCTTCGAGTTGGGCGATCAACCGATCATTGGCAAACGCCTGTTTGAACCCGAGCCAGGTGAAGAACGGAATCAAAAACAACATCGCAACAATCGGGATGTTGTCAGGCAGAGTGGTGATTTCCCAAAGTTGATGCCAGTCCATAATTCCCTCCGACGAGAGAATACAGAATTCGGAAGTCAGCCTTCAGAATGGAAGCGGAGGCGCGTTGCGCCCACCTCTTCTTTTATTCTGAACTCTTGAATTCTCCATTCTCTATTCTGTCTTCTGTTTCCTCATTTTCCGGCTGCGCCTTTTACGGCGCGCGCCCCTGCGGCCTTCATTTCGCTCTCCAACTGCACGGGCGCAGGTCCAGAGATGCCGCCATCTTTGCGAACCCGCCAGAAATGCACCGCCAGCAAGACGCTGACAATCACCGGGATGGCGATGCAGTGCCAGATGTAACTTCTCAGCAAGGCATTGGCGTCTACGATGGAGCCGCCCAGCAACCCGAAGCGCACATCGTTATACGGCGTCATGCCGAGTTGAGCGCCGAACGGGCCTTCGTGGCCGAGCAGAGGCGTAGCGCGCGCCATGTTTGTACCGACCGTCACCGCCCAGAACCCCAACTGATCGTCGGGCAACAGATAGCCTGTAAAGCTCAACAGCATGGTCAACACCAATAGCACGACGCCGATGCACCAATTGAATTCGCGCGGCGTTTTGTATGACCCGGTCAGCAAGACGCGAAACATGTGCAGCCACGTCGTAATCACCATCAAGTGCGCGCCCCAACGGTGCATGTTGCGGAGCACCTTGCCAAACGGCACATCATTTTCCAAATAGAGGATGTCTTGGTAGGCATACTCTTTCACCGGGCGGTAGTAGTACATCAGCAGGATGCCGGTGAAGGTTAAAACGATGAAGAGGTAAAAGGTGATGCCGCCCATGCCCCACGTATAACTGAAGCGCACAGCGTCGCGATTGATCTTGGCCGGGTGCAGGTGCAAAAAGACGTTCGTCAACACCCCTAATGAACGGGCGCGCGGCGTCGGCTCATGTTTGACGCGGAAGATGGATTTATAAATCTGGCTCTTCGTCGGGTCTTTCAGATTCTCGACCTCTTCGAGCAGATTCTCTTTGCTGGCTTTGGTCTTGAGCAACGCGAGGTCTTCTTTCAGACCGGCGCGGGCTTTATCGAGCAAGCCGACAGGCGCTTCGCTTTTGACGACGGGTTTTTCCGAACTATCAGGTTTTTCCGGTTCCATACGACCCTCCTGTTGAAAGGAAGCCGATCAGCTTGCTTCCCTGCACGCGTGTGACGACGCGCAAACCGCAATCAGATGACGGTGGTGTACGAACGATACGTAATGATGTCGAGTACAGAGCTACGGCTCAAAGAAACGGCTTATACTTGCAAGAACGCTCCATCATCATCGAATTTGGAGCGTTCGCCTTTCGGCCAATCGTAGAGGCGAGCCGTATCCACGACGATCTGCCCCGACGGGTCGAGCGCGATATGAGCGCGGTCCATCGGGCGCGGCGCCGGGCCTTCGAAGTTGATCCCTTCGGAGGTGTAGCCGCTGCCGTGGCACGGACATTTGAATTTGTTCTCACTGGGTTTCCAGTCCGGCGTGCATCCGAGGTGCGTGCATCGCGCATAGATGACGAAGAGGCGTTCGGCGTTACGGACGACCCAGACGCGGTAGTCCTGTTGAAACTTGGTATCGACGCCGAAGCCGAAATCTGAAGGGTAGCCGATGCGAAAGACGGTGCTCGGTTCGAAGAGAGTGCGCGGCAGGAAGAAGCGCACGAACATCAGAAAGCAAGCCGCCAGAAATCCACCCACTGCCGTCCATGTAATGCGCCGTCGCATCTTGCTGACCGGGTCTTCGGGAAGACCGCTCTGCACAGCTTTGGCCTTCGCCGCCGCTGATGAGCCAACGGCAGGACGAGCAGGTTTATCAGTTTTTTCTGTGGCGGGTGCGACCGCTTTCGGTGCCGGGGGTGTTGCTTTTGGCTTCTCCTCGCTTTCAACGGTTGGGTTGTTATCCTGAACGGTATCCATGCCGTAACTCTCCGCGAATGCCCTCAATAAACAGGCAATGATGACTGAAACCCTGATGTGAGACGCTCGTGTCGTCTCGCCTCTTTATCCTGTATGACTCAGATGTTACTTTCACAGTTTAATCCGCACTGCGTGTGACCAAGACTCAATTTATAATGAATGGCCACGTATGTAGCATGTGGCTCGCAAGCTTGTCAAGCAACGCCGCTTTGCTGCAATGAGGGAGATGAGATAAGACGAGCGAGCCGGACATTAAACCCTCTGAATGACGGTTCATCTCAGCAAGGTGCCCTTCTCGGAGAAGTTCGAGCACATTCCGCCAGCCGCCCGCAGGAGGAAGCGCCTTCATCTGCCGATACTGATTCCAGTCAACTTGCTGATGAAACCCGTTTGCCAACTGGCGATTGGCATCGTCTTCAGGAAGCACCAAGAGGTGTGGCCGCTGTCTGTTCACGGTTCCACATCTCCGCGAATCAGGGTATGAGAACGCTTAGTGCTTGAGTCCTTCAAAAAAGGCTGTGAGGTCATGAGCAAAACGCGTCGGATCTTCCCAATGCGGCGCGTGTCCAACGCCTTGATAAATCATCAGCCGCGCGCCGCTGATCGAAGCGGCCAGTCTCTCCTGCTCGCTGCGCGAGAAGAAGAACGCATCCTGATCGCCCCAAATAATCAAGGTCGGGGCTTTGATCTTGCCCAGCTCGCCGGAGAAATCGGCTTGCATCAGTTCGGCAATCACGCCGCGCCAGACGCGCGCCGGAACCTTTGCGCTCTCGCGCACGGCGGCTTCAAAGAAGGTATCAGACACCGCTTTCGTAAACGTGCCCTTCTGAAACTCGCGGATGAAATTCACATCCACCGGGTCGGCAAGTTTCGACACCACCGTATCCCAAAGCTGCTGCACGTTCGGATTGCCGCGACAGGTCAAAAAGGTGCCGACCAACACCAACCCGCGTGTGCGTTCGGGGTAATCAATGGCAAAACGTTGCGCCACATAGCTGCCCATCGAATGGCCGACAATGATGGCCGATTGCAGCCCTTTCGCCTTCATAAAAGCGGCCACATCGTCAGCGAAATGTTTGGGGTGGTAGCCCGTCTCCGGTCGCCCGGAATCGCTGTGCCCTCTTTGCGAAAGCGCGAAGATGCGATACGAGCGCGGCAGGAGCGGCAAAATCATTTCGTATGAGCGCCACGAATCGGTAAAGCCGTGCAGCAAGATGACCGGCACGCCCGTCGGATCGCCCTGTTCGACATAGGAGAGTTTGACGCGCCCGCGCAAGGTGATGAATTTGACGGCAGGCATCGTGCTGCCCGCGTCCGTAAACGGCGGGCTGTCGAGATTGACATCGGCATGCGCCCATGCTTTTGCGAATCGCTGGCGCGTGGCTGCCGCTTCCGCAGTTTTCCCCTGCGCTTGCAGGCTTGTCGTCAGCCCGTGCAATGACCAACCGTTTTCAGGGTTGCGGCGCAAGTCTTCGCGGTAGACGCGCTCGGCGTCGGCGGCGCGACCGGCTTTGAGCAAGACGGCGGCCAACTTTTGGCGCACCGGATAATGCCAAGGCGGCGGCTCGTCGTAGGTCAACTCGTCTTGCCTTTCGATGGCCGTTTGCAGATGAGCGATGGCATCTGTCATCGCGCCGCGCGCGGCGGCAATTTCGCCCGCCAGCTCTGCTTTGGCGACCTTCATCAAATTTGCTGTCGTGTTGATGTCCCAAATGGTCACCGATTCGAGCGCCGGGTCAGCAGCAACCGCGGTCAAGTTAGCCAGCGCGTTTTCGGCTTCGGCAATGTGCCCCGTTTTGGCAAGCGCCAGCCCGCGCGCGTATTGCCACACGCCCGTCGGGTAGAGGAGGTCGGCATCGGGCGCAGGGGTTTGCAAAATCTCGTCCCACTTGGCAAATCGCACTTTGGCATAGAGCGGCGTAATCAAATAGTGTTGCAGAGTTCCGTAACCGGGCTGGCGCAGCAGTTTGTGTTCGATCTGCTCAGCCATGCGGGCTGCCGCTGCCATCGCCTTCTTGCTGTTGCCTTCCATCGTCGCACTCGCCCATAAAAAGTGCTGATTGTGCGGCACGTAGGCGATGGGATAGAGGCCAAGCGCATGACATTGGGTTTTATAAACTTTGTCGGCTTCGATGGCTTTTTCATTCGCCAGTGTCGCATCGTGATAACGCCCGACGCGCAAGTAGATGTGGGCAGGCATGTGAACCAGATGTCCCGCGCCGGGAACCAAATCGCGCAGGCGGTCGGCGCTCGCCACTCCGCGCTCCGGGTTGGGCGACGCTTCAACAGCGTGAATGTAGTAATGATTCGCGCCCGGATGATTCGGGTGTCTTGTCAGCACCGATTCGAGCGCCGCCAGTATCTCGATAGTCTCCGGCTTGGCTTTCCCCTCTTTCGTCCAGTACGCCCAGGGCATGGTGTCCATCAGCGATTCGGCAAAGAGAGTGACGACATCGGCATCTTTGGCGTAGCGTTTCGCCACCTCGCGCATGGCATTGGCATAGGCGCGGTCTAAGGCTTTGCGATCCGCCGCAGGGTCTTTGCTGTAGCGGGCAGCGAGTGCGCCAATTAAGGCTTGCTCTTTTTTGCTGGCGCGATCAGCGTGCGCCAGGGCTTGGTCGAGCGCGGCCATAGCTTGCGGCACGGCGGCAGCATCCATCGCCGCATTGATATTCGGGCCGAAGGCTAATGCCACACCCCAATGCGCCATCGCGCAAGTGGGGTCGAGTCGCGCGGCTTCAGCAAACGAGCGAATCGCCTCCGCATGGTTGAAGGCATAGAGCAACACCAGGCCTTGATTGAAATACCGCTGTGCCAAGGTTGAGCGCGTCGAAATGGCAAAGTGATGGCTGCCCATCCCAGAAAACAACGGGACGGCGCGCGCAGCGGCTTTGTGATGGCCGCGATGCGCGTCGTCCGCGTGAGCTAAGGCCGAGGCGGTGGCCTCCTGAACAGCCTGACATAAGGGCGCTGCGTTGTGAGTGGCAAACAGCAGCAAGATGGCGAGCACGATTTTCAGTATCACAGTAACGCTCATAAAATTCGTCTCCAATAAGGTGATCTAGTGGGCAGACGTAGCTGTGCGCTTGCCCGATGAGCGTCCCGCGATATAATCACTGAGGCATCGGGTATCAGAGATTGACTTCGGGTTTGCATCCATCCCGTGCCTCGCAACGGACTCTAGACGAGGTGTGGCGGGGAAGTCTTCAAAGCGATGCTCAAATCGTTCTCAAATCATTTTCAAACGAGTTATGTTGCGGCAGGGCAAGCAGTTTTACGAATTCGACGATTTCCGCATAGACGTTGCGGCAAAGGTTTTGTGGCGTCGGTCAGAGCTCGTGCCGCTCACCCAGAAAGCCTTTGAAGTGCTATTGGCACTGGTCGAACAACAAGGCGCGGTCGTCAATAAAGAGGAGCTGATCGCTACCGTCTGGCCGGATGCCTTCGTTGAAGATGGCGTGCTGACACAGAACATCTATACCCTTCGCAAGGCGCTCGGACAGATGGCCGATGGTGAGAATTACATCACCAATCTGCCGAAACGCGGCTACCGATTTGCGGCGCAGGTGCGTGCAGTATGGGAGGAAGAGCGTCAGCCCGAAGCCCTGCCACGTGCGACATCGGTAAGCGAAAATCGCACAACCAATCAAACTGCGACCGCCCCGCAAGAGGGACAGATCGCTCAATCGGTTGTGCAGGATGATGTGACCGCCGAGGTTCAGCTTTCGACTGCGGCTGTGCCAAGCCGTGCCTCGTCACCGGCTCTGTCGGCAGAGGTGCAGCCGCGCGCTACAGATTGGTTGGCGCGCCACAAAAGCGCGGTCTGGGCATCGCTGATAACTCTGGTGGTAACGGTCATTGTCGTGCTGATCGTTGCGCGATTCGTCAACGATACAGATCAAGCCGAAAGTCTGGCGCTGAGCAAACTCACCTTCACGCCGCTGACCAACACAGGCAATGTGACGGCGCTGGCAATGTCGCCCGACGGCGCTTACATCGCGTATGGGACGCAAGACAATCCGCAACTCGGCAGTCTGTGGCTGCAACAGCTTTCGACCGCGACGCGCAGAGCCGTCTTGCCGTCATCGGAGTTGTTCTTTCATGCAGTGACTTTTTCGCCCGACGGCGCATACTTGTATTACGTTGCCACTAGCAAAAACCTGCCGACCCGCACGCTGTTTCGGGTTTCCGTATTAGGCGGCCCCGTACAACGACTGCTGGCGCCGGTCAATCGTGCCGTCTCTTTTTCGCCCGACGGGGCGCAGTTCGTCTACGCGCGTCATACCAGCGAGCCGCCCGCAGCCACTCTCTTCGTTGCCAACGCCGACGGCAGCAACGACCGACAGATCGCTAGCGCGCGCTTACCCGAAACCTTTCAAGAGCCGGTGTGGTCGCCCGACGGTAAGCAGATCGCTTGCGGCCTCGGTTATGCGCAAGGCAACGCCAATATGCGCATCGTCACGGTGAGCGTCGGCGATTGGCAGATGCAGGAGCCGACGCAACGCCACTGGCAACGAGTCGGGCAGATGGCCTGGCTCAACGATTCGCAACGACTGGTGTTCATCGCCCGCAGCGACGATTCCTCGTTGTCACAGATTTGGCAACTTGATGTGGTGAGCGGCGCAGCGGGGCGCATCACGAACGATTCAAATTCGTACAATCGCCTCGTGCTTTCGCCCGATAGCCTGACGATGGCCGTCACCCATGCGAAGCGCGTGACCAACCTCTGGCTCTATCCCGCCGAAGACGCGCGCCGCGCCAAAGCGCTCACCTTCGGCGCGGGCGGCTATCGCAGCTATTTCACCTGGACGCCGGACGGCAGAATCGTCTTCGATGCCGAGGCCGGAGATGCCGGAGCGATTTCGATCATGAACAGCGATGGCAGCAACGTTCACCAACTGACCAGCGAGCCAACCGTCGGCGCTTATGTCAGCAGTCCTCATGTCACCGACGACGGGCGCTACATTGTCTTCGCTTCGGATATGGGAGATCAGCGGCACATCTGGCGCATGAATATGGATGGCAGCTATCCGATACAACTGACCTACGGTCTGGGCGAAGATAATCCGGTTACCTCGCGCGACAGCCAATGGGTGATCTACAGCGGCAGAGCGAGCGGCGGAGATAGTCACTGGACATTATGGAAAGTTTCGATTGACGGCGGCGAGCCTGTGCAGCTCACCAAAGATCGCAACCTCTTTCCGACCGTTTCGCCCGATGGCAAATGGATCGCGTGTCTCACTACCACTGTGCTCAATCAATCGTTGTGGGACATTGCCATCTATCCGATTGAGGGCGGGCAAGTGAAGCAAATCATCCCGCAACGCTTGCAAACGCAAGCGCCGCGCTGGATGGCGGACGGTCGGGCAATCACCTTTTTCGAAAATCCCGAAGGTCCGGCGCGCATCTGGAATCAGCCGATAGCGGGCGGCAATCCGCAGTTGTTTGCCGAACTGGCAACCGACCGCATCTTTGGCATCAACTGGTCGCCCGATGGCAAACAGTTGGCTTGTGTGCGCGGATTGTGGGCTAACGACATCGCGCTCATCCGCGATTTCAAATGAACAGACCCGTGGGGAAGATGGCAAGCAACTCAGAAAAAGCGCGGGTGACGATCTATAGCAAGCCGGGTTGCCACCTGTGCGACGAGGCGAAGGCCAACATCTTGGCTTCGGGGTGCGCTGACGAGTTGGTTATCGAAGAGGTGAACATCGAAACTCGCGCCGATCTCTTCGAGCAGTATCAGTACGACATTCCGGTGGTCTTCATCAACGGCGTGAAGGCGTTCAAACATCGCGTCGAAGGGCGCGAATTTCGGCGCAAATTTCGCCGCCTGCACCCGTAACGCTCGCCCATTTACGTTTACCAACTGTGTTATACTGCGCCCATCGCAACACCCGGAGAGTATGCGGAGGCCGCCATGAAAAAGAGAGATTTCAAGCAAAGCGATATGATTCGCATCTGGACGCGGGTCGTCTTGCGAGTCGTCTTCATTCTCGCCTTTGTTGCCTTCGCGCTGTGGCTGCTCTATCACCTGCGAACGATTCTGTTACTGGTCGTGCTATCGGGGTTCTTCTGTTACCTGATCGCACCGCTTGTACGCCTCTTCGAGCATCCTCTCTACGTTGCCGGGCGCGAGTTGAAATTGCCGCGCGCCGTAGCGATTGCAGCGGTCTATCTGGTCATCGGCGGGGTGGTCTTTGCCGTCATCAGTTCGCTATGGCCGCTGCTATCGCAGCAGGTCACCGAATTGGCGCGCAATCTGCCGGGCTATATCACATCGGGTGCGACCAGCGTGCGCGAATCGCTCAACGATGCCAATAGCTGGCTGTTTCGTTTGAAGTTGCCCAGAGAGTGGCGCGAACACGCGCTCGGTTTGACCAGTCAGGTGGCGGAGAAAATCTTCCCGTTCATCGAAACGCTGGTCTTCGGCGGTCTCAGCTATCTGCAATACCTGCCGTGGTTGATCCTCGTGCCGGTCTTGTCCTTCTTCCTGCTCAAAGATGCATCCTCTTTCGAATCGTCCATTGTCGGCATGATCTCCAATGAACGCTTGCGGCGGCGCGCCCATTATCTGTTCATTGATGTCAGCAACACCTTGGCCGCCTACACCCGCGCGCAAGTCTATTCCTGTCTGGTCGTCGGCGCAGAGGTGACGGTGTTGTTCTCCATACTTGGCGTGCGCTATACGCTGGTGTTGGGGATCATTTCGGCCATCTTCGAATTCGTGCCGCTGATCGGGCCGCTGGCTGCCGGAGTGATTGCCGTCAGTTTGTCGCTGACGCAATCGCTCAATCTCGCCTTGTTGGTCGCATTGGTGCTGATCGTTTTGCGCATTGTTCATGATTATGTGGTCTATCCGCGCATCATCGGGCAAGGCATTCACATGCATCCGCTGGTGGTTATTCTGGCGATCCTCATCGGGGCAGAGATTGGCGGGCTTCCCGGCATCTTCCTCGCCATTCCGGTCGTCGGGCTCATTATCGTCGGCTACAACCACTATATGTCTTACAAGAATCTGCAAGAGCCGCGCTTGATTATCACAGACGAGGATCAAACGCCGTCCGCTGAATTGCCGCCCGCCGAAGAAGAGATCGTGCCGCTGGTGGAAAAATAGGTAGAAAGTCGAAGGCCAAAGGTTGCAGGTTCCGCCTCTTTTTTCGACTTGCAACCTGCAACCTTTGACTTTCGACCCGAATCGCTTTGCGAATATAATCAACCGACAGCAGGCAGAGGAGAGGGTATGAGCCATATCAGCGAAACCAACGTCAAGAAGATCACTGCGCCGTTGCTGCGCGCTCGCAAAGGCGGCGCGCCTATCGTTGCGCTCACGGCCTACGACTATCCGAGCGCGCGATTGGTAGATGAAGCGGGGTTCGACTTCATCTTAGTCGGCGACAGTCTAGCGCAGACTGTGCTTGGCTATGATTCGACGTTGCCGGTTACGTTGGATGAGATGATTGCCGCCTCGCGGGCGGTGCGGCGGGCGACGCGACGCGCCTTGATCGTCGGAGACCTGCCCTTTGGCTCCTATCAAGACACGCCGCAAGGGGCGGTCAGCGCTGCGATTCGATTTATCAAAGAGGGCGGCGCGGAAGCCGTCAAACTCGAAGGCGGCGTGCGCCGCGCCGAAACCGTTCGCGCCATCGTCGAAGCCGAAGTGCCGGTGATGGGGCATATCGGGCTGACCCCGCAATCGGTCTTGCGAATGGGCGGGTATAAAGTGCAGGGCAAGACATTGGAAGCGGCGCGCGAACTGCTCGAAGACGCGTTGGCGATTGAGCGCGCGGGCGCGTTTGCTATCGTTCTGGAAGGCATTCCCGCAGAGATTTCTCGCCTGCTCACGGCGCGCCTGAAAATCCCGACTATCGGTATCGGTGCGGGGATTGATTGCGACGGGCAGATTCTGGTCTTCACCGATCTGGTCGGGTTGACCTTCGGGCATACGGCGAAGTTCGTGCGTCGCTACGCCGATGTCAAAGCGGTGATTGCCTAGGCGCTCACCCGCTACGCCGAAGATGTCACAGCGCGGCGCTTTCCGGCTGACCCGGAGAGCTATCGCCTGCCCGAAGGCGTCGCCGTTGACTCTGACGACATCCATCCGTCAACGATGCCGCCGCTCGGCCCGATCAATTGATGAGCGCGACGGCGCGACCGCAATTCGATGCGCCAAACAAATCCGATTGCCCCGCTCTGCCTCGTAGTTTATGATGAGCGCCTCGGGCGCTTACGAAAATCAAGCCATCAAAGAATCTAAATTTGACACTCTGTTACGGGGAGCAAGACGAATATGAGCACACGCATGTACACCTTGCCGATTGACCAAACGCAATGGAAAGTGGGGGGCGAAACCCAAACCATCTTTAACTGGGAATACGACGAAGGGCGCGACCGCCTGCTGAATCTCTACGAAAAAGGGAAAAGCAAACAATGGAACGCCAACGACCGCATTGACTGGTCACAGGAGATTGATAAATCGAATCCCATGGGGTTCCCCGACTATTTCATTCCGCTTTATGGTTCGGAGATTTGGGAGAAGATGGACGAGAAGAATCGCGGCGAGGTCAAGTACCACCTCGACTGCTGGCGCTTCTCGCAATTTCTGCACGGCGAGCAAGGGGCGCTCATCTGCACCGCGAAGATCGTCCAGACAGTGCCCGATATGGACTCCAAATTCTACGCCGCCACGCAGGTCATTGACGAAGCGCGGCACGTCGAAGTCTATTCGCGCTACCTGCACGAAAAGCTCGAAATGGCCTATCCCATCAATCACTACCTGAAAGTTTTAATCGAGCAGGGCATCACCGATTCGCGGTGGGACTTCACCTATCTGGCGATGCAAGTCATCATCGAAGGGTTGGCGCTGGCGGCGTTCGGGACGATGCGCGATTTGGCGACTGAACCGTTGGGTCGCGCCATCAACGCCTATGTGATGGAAGATGAAGCGCGCCACGTCGCTTTCGGTCGCCTCGCGCTCAGGGATTACTATCCGCAGTTGAGCGACAAGGAGCGCGATGAGCGCGAAGCCTTCGCCGTCGAAGCCTGTTACCTAATGCGCGACCGCTTTCGCGGCGAAGAGGTTTGGCAAAACCTCGGCCTCGACATCGAAGCCTGCGCCAAACACGTTCTCGGCTCGCCCTTTTATCACGAGTATAATCGCAAGCTCTTCACGCGCATTGTGCCGACGCTGAAAGACATCGGCCTGTGGGGGTCGCGCATTCAAAAAGCTTTCGTTGACATGAA
>CAYXVU010000026.1:0-39959 GCA_964468725.1 uncultured Clostridia bacterium | reverse complement strand
GTAGGCCGCCCCCATGTCCGCGCCCGTCAATCCGACTTTGGTAAACAGAAAGGCGAATTTCGCTTGCTCCGACATGATGCGCAGGTCGGCGGCGAGCGCGATGACTGCGCCTGCGCCTGCTGTCATGCCGTTGAGCGCGGCGATGATCGGCTTATCGAGCAGCCGCATATTCTGCACGACTGCGCCCGTCATGCGCGCGAATTCGAGGTGGCCTTTCATATCGCGCTCGAAGAGTTCGCCGATAATTTCATGTACATCGCCACCCGCGCAAAACGCCCGGCCTTCGCCGGTCAGCAGCAACACCTTCACCTCCGCATCGCCTTTGAGGTCGGCAAGCAGGTCCCGAAACTGCGCGTAGATGTCGAAGGTCAACGCGTTCAAAACCTCCGGGCGATTGAAGGTCACCGTCGCCACACCGTCTTCTACCTGATAGAGAAAGTCGTAGGGCATAACACCTCAGAAGAGAGATCGGGCATTCAGCATTCACAATGGAAGCGGTGGCGGCAGCAGCGCGTCCGCTGCTCGCGCCGACCTCCTTACTCTTTTGCTACCGCTGTATTCTGAATTCTGAATCCTCGACTCTCGATTCAATATCGTAATACCTGCCGTGCGGCGGCTGCGATTTTATCAACGGAAATCAACATCGCCATCTCCAGCGGCGGGCTAAAGGGAACCGGCACATCGAGCGACGCGACGCGCTGCACCGGCGCATCGAGATATTCGAATGCCTCTTGCGCCAGCAGCGCAGCGATCTCCGCGCCGAAGCCGCCCGTGATGTTGGCTTCATGAACCACGAGCGCCCGCGCCGTCTTTTTCACGCTCTCCAAAATCGTCGCGCGATCCAGCGGCACCAGCGAACGCAGATCAATGACTTCAATCGAATAGCCCTCTCTTTCGAGAGTATGCGCAACCTCAACACACAGATGCACAGCGCCGCCGTAGGTGATGATCGTCAAATCGTCGCCCCGCGTTCGGAGCGCCGCCACGCCAATCGGCACGACGTATTCGCCATCGGGCACTTCTTCGCGGTAATTGCGATAGAGGAATTTGTTCTCCATGTAAATCACCGGATTGTTGTCGCGAATCGCCGCCGTCAGCAATCCCTTCGCATCTTTTGCCGTTGCCGGTAGCACGACCTTCAAACCTGGCGTGTGTGCGAACCAGGCTTCAGGGTTTTGCGAATGATACGGCCCCGCGTGAATGCCGCCGCCGCAGGGGCCGCGAAAGACAATCGGCATTTGAATGCCCCACCGGTAATAACACTTGGCCGCGAAGTTGACGATTTGATCGAAAGCGCAAGCGATGAAGTCAATAAACTGAAACTCGACGACCGGGCGAAAGCCCATGGTCGAAGCCGCGCAGGCCGCGCCAACAAATCCCGATTCCGAAATCGGCGTGTCCATCACGCGCTCAGCGCCGAACTCTTCAAGAAAGCCTTTGGTAATTTTGAAAGCGCCGCCGAAAGCGCCGATGTCTTCGCCCAAGACGAAGACATTCGGGTCACGGCGCATCTCGATTCGCAACGCATCACTGATGGCTTGCAAGTAAGTAATCTCTGACATCTTCTATCCGCTCAAAATCAAAATCAGCAGTGTTCGCCCGTGCCGCGCTCTTTGGTTGCCGTGAGCGCCGGTATCGCAGGCTTTGCGATGGGTTCAAAGTTATTCACACGATCTTCCGGGCGCGGGTCGTGCGGCGATGGCGCATAGAGCCGGTCGGTCACACTCTCTCCTTTTGGCAATGGCAGATTCAGCGCATATTCATACGCCGCCTCTACCCGTTCGACAGCCTTCTCTTCAAGGAGAGCGAGTTCGGCTTCTGCGAACTTCGCGCGCTCTGTGAGCCATCGGCGATACATCACAAGGGGGTCGCGTTTCTCCCAATAGGCGCGCAGTTCCGCAGGCACATAGGACATATCATCATGTTCGCCGTGTCCGCGTTGACGAAAGGTTTTGAATTCGATCAGCGCTGGCCCTTTACCCGAACGCGCATGTTCGATGCCGCGCTTGGCGGCTTCCATTACCGTAAAGAGATCATTGCCGTAGGCAATTTCAGCATACACATTGAAGGCGGGCGCGCGGTCGGCGATATTCTTCACAGGCATCTGTTTTTCCGGCGGCGTCGAATAGGCGAATTGATTCATCTCCGCAATCACCACCAACGGCAGTTTATGAATCGAAGCGAAGTTCAAGCCTTCGTAAAAATCGCCCGGACTGGTCGCCCCATCGCCCGTGAACGCCAGATAGACGTTGGCCTGTTTGCGCAGTTTGAAGGAGAGCGCATAGCCTGCGCCACTCGGAATCCACGCCGCCATCGAACCGTTATGAAACGGCGCGATACCATAGGTTTCCAGATCGGCAAGAAAGAGTCCGAGGTCGCGTCCATGCCCCGGCGATTGATCGCGTCCGAACCACCGCGCCATCACGTGCGCCGGTTCGACGCCGCGATAAAACCAAGCCGACAGGTTGCGCGAAACCGTCGAAAAGAGATCGCCTACTTCCAACAGACTCGCGCAACCGACGGAGATGCCCTCTTGTCCCATGCCGAGATAGACCGCGCCGGTAATTTTGCCTTGCCGGTAGAGGGCGGCGAGTTTCTCTTCGAACGTTCTCGCCAGCCGCATCGCCGAATAGAAGCGCAATAACTGCTCGCGTTCGTAAGGCAAATCGTGCGGGTCGCGATGAATCTCATCCGGATAGTTCGGCAACTCAATTAGGGGAGGCATTTGAGCCAAACCTTTATCCTCCTTCGTGGTATGGCGAGTAAAAATCAAAAGGCAACAGAGCAGGCCGAGGCCTCCCTACTAGCAGGAAATCTCGGCGCGGCGTAATGATTCGTTGTCAATCAACCTTTCTCATTGCCTGTCAGCCATCATTCGCCAGTTGCATCGGCGGTGCTAGCAGACGGCGGCGACCGTCATCAGCCAACACCACGCCGGGTTCGTCCGTATCGAGACGATCCCATAATTTACAGGTTACTTGCTTGTGCATTTGATCGAGCCCTTCACAATAATTCGTGAAGTTACAGCGGCGAATCGCTGCGCCGCGCCCGAGTCGCATCTTCAAAAACCAATCGGGGTCGGCAAGCGATTGCCGCGCTGCGGCGATGATATCCGCTTCACCGCTTTGCAAAATCGCTTCGCACTGATCGAAGGTGGCGATGCCTCCTGACGTGATGACCGGCGTGGAGTATCCCGCTTGGTTGACGGCGCGTTTGATGCGCGCAGCCAGCGGCACGTTGCGGCTGAATGGGCCGCGTTCGTCGGACAGCACCGTCGGCATGCACTCATAGCCGCTGCGCCCGGTGTAAGGATAGACCGCCTGCCCGATCTTCGGTTGTTTGGCGTCATCGAATTTTCCACCCTTCGACACCGAAAGGTAATCAAAACCGGACTGTGCGAATTCAACGCCATAATATACCGCGTCGTCAATCGTGCTGCCGCCTGTAATCGCTTCATCGCCGAGAAACCGCACGCCCACCACGTAATCATCGCCCACCCGCTCGCGCACGGCGCGATAGACCTCCAACGGCAGCCGCACGCGACTTTCGCGCGAGCCGCCATAGCCATCAGGCCGCTGATTCTTCGCGCTCAGAAACGACGCCATCGTGTAGGCGTGCGCATAATGCAACTCGACGCCGTCAAATCCGGCAGCGCGGGCGCGGGCGGCAGCCGCAGCGAAGATGGGAGGCAAAACCTGTGGCAGTTCGCGTATATGAGCAAGCTCCATGTCGGTTACCCGCTCCCGATAGCCATACTGCAAAGACTCCAACTCGCGTTCATCTAACACGCGCTCAAGCAGGGGGTCAGCGGCGTCTTTCAGATAGGCGCGCAGCGCGGATTCATCCGCCGTCAGCCATCCGTTATCGCTCGTCTCCGCGGCCAGCGCACGACGATGAGGCTCACGGATTTGCCAAAAGCGGTCAAAGTACTTCTCTCTTTCCGGGCGTCGTTTGACAGTGAGGAAGTCAATCATCTGAATGAAAAGCCGCGTGTGCCCGCGACTGGCGCGGCGCACAGTTTCGACCAACTCTCGAAGCCCTGCGATGAAGCGGTCATGCCCGATGCGCAGGAGCGGCCCGCTCGGAATATCGCGCACGCCGGTTGCCTCGACAACCAGCGCGGCGGGTCTGCCTTGCGCGAACCGTTCATACCAATCCAGCACGTTTTTCGTCACCAAGCCGTCTTCCGTCGCGCGCCATGGGACCATGGCCGGAACCCAAGTTCGACTCTCCAACATCACATTGCCAACGCGAATCGGTGCAAAGAGTCGGGCGACGGCTGCTTCTTCAGCGCTCGGCCAATGGGCTTGCGGCAAAGGGTGGCGAATCGGCTTTTCGGTCTTCCACATATCTGTCAGTTACAAGTTGAAGGTTGAAGGTGACAGGTTGAAAGTTGAAGGTAACTACATGCTACTCTCCAAGTATCGAATCAATCCCGCAATTTGTCAGCTCACTGTTATCATGTGCTGCGACAACGAGTCATAAGTTGAAGGGTCAATGTAGCTCAGATCCAATGCGAGATAGAGTAATGACTGCACTTCTCCGGCAGAAGCTTTTGCCATGTACAAAAAGCGACAAAAATCCTTACGGCTGTTGCGCTCAAACCCTACCGCTATGTTTGACCTGATCGAAACCGCCGCCCTTTGGATTTGGTCTCGAAAACCGAAATCTTTGGCCATTGCTCCCTGGCTGGTTAATTTATCAATATCTCTCACGAGCGTTCTGGCTCCCTGCCAGCTCTCAATGTCCTCGAATTTACTAATGGTTGCCATAAGTAACCTCAGACCTTCTCATCTTCAGCCTTCAACCTTTGACCTCCATGCCTCATACTGAGCGACGAAGTCCGGCGCGCGTTTTCTGAGCTTCTCATAATCGATCCGTTTGCTGCGCGTCATCAGCTTAAAGGCTAATTCCATCGCTTCGAGTTCACTCAACGCATCGGCATCTTCGAACATCACCAAACTCGAATAGGCAGCCTCTTGAACCGCATCCACGACCGGTTTGCGCACCGTTTGGAACTCGGCGAGCGCCGTTTCCACATCCCTTGTGCGGCGGAAACAACCGGCCAGGGCGATGGCGTCTTCGAGCGCGAGTTTGGTTCCTGACCCAATCGAAAAATGCGCCGTGTGCAGGGCATCGCCGAGTAACACAACATTGCGGTGATGCCAGCACACGTTTTTCACTAACGGGAAATTGATCCATCGCACAAAGTTGTTCGATAAGAGCGCGTGCCCGCCTAAATCTCTTTCAAAGACGCGGGCAAGGTAGGCGCAGGTCTCGGCGTCAGACATCTGAGCAAATCCGGCTCGCTGCCAAGTCGCTTCGCTGCATTCTACAATAAAGGTGCTGGTCGTCTTGTTGAACTTGTACGAGTGCGCCGCAAAGACACCGGCTGCGCTCTGACGAAAGGTCAGCGTCAGCCCATGAAACAATTGTTCGGTTCCGAGCCAAATATATTTGTTTTTGCGGAGGTCAACCGTCGGTTGAAACCATTCGGCATAGTGTCTGCGCACCAAACTGTTCGCGCCGTCTGCGCCGACCAACAGATCATCTGCGCCCACTGACGGCAACTCTGTGATGTTGGTGTGAAACCGCAAATCAATGCCGAGGCTTTGACAACGCCTGTGCAGGATGTTCAAAAATGCGAGCCTGCCGATGCCGGAGAATTTATTGCCGCGAATGGTAATCTTGTCATCGCGCACCACGACATCTACGTTGTCCCAAATCTCCGCCGCCGCAACGATCTCATTAAATGACTCTTCATCGCTCTCTTTCAAATAGGCAAAGGTCTGATCGGAGAAGACGATGCCCCAACCAAACGTATCGTTCGGCCCATCGCGCTCGCTGATGGTAATTTCGTGTGTGGGATCGAGTTGCTTCATCAAGATAGCAAAGTACAAACCCGATGGCCCGCCGCCAATGATGTTGATCTTCATCTGCTGTCCGTTGTCCGTTGTCCGCTGTCGTTGTCCGAAATGGCAACGAGCGGCTGACGACAGAGGTTAAGGAAGTATGGCAAAAGCATTGACTGGCGCGCCCGTTGCGCCTCGGAGGCGCGGCGGATTGAGCGCCAAGACAAATTCGGAAATTTGTTGTTCAGCCAAAATGCGCGCCAGTTCTTCGAGGTTCAAATTCTCAACGATATAAATGCCATTGTCGGCAATCAAAATGCGATGCGCCGGAAAGATGGTTCCCTTCTCCGGCACGACTTCGAAACTCATCTGATCGTCGCCCGCCAAAAAGACCCGTTTTGCGGCCAACCAACGCGCCGCGCTTTCGCCGGGGCCGGGTCGCAGCCCCATGTATTTGGTCTTGTCGGCTGCGAAAAATTTGCCGTAGCCCGTGCGAATCAGCACCGAATCCCCGCTGCGAATCTCGATGCCTTGCGCTTTGGCAGTCGCCTCCAAATCTTCGGCAGTAATCTCATATCCGGCAGCCAATGCCTCGACCTTCTTATAGCGGGCGACATCGAGCAAGACGCCGCGATTAAGGAAACGCTCTTTCGGATAGGCTTCGATGCCGAGCGTCGTTAGCCCCGTCGCGCCTTCGCTGGCTGCCGCATCCGCGCCGCCGTAGAGTTTGTCGTTGTCCGAGATATGACCAAGCGCATCAATCGTCGGAGCGCCATGTTGCCCGCTGAAAAACATCATGTCGGCGGCAAAGGCAATGCCGCCGGGAATCATGCCGCGCGTCTGTTTATGGCTGGTGTGCAAGCCGATGGAATAGGGCGGATTGAGTCCGAGCAGCGGGGAATTGCGATCCCATATAAAGTTCAATTCGACGATGCGGGCGGATTGCATCATCTTCAGAAGATCGCGCGCCGACTCGCTAGGGTTCTTCTGCGAGGCGGCTTCGGCGGGCGGCGCGACGCTCGCTTCGCCGCTAACGCGCAGATGAGTGGCGAGCGTCGTCAGCAGCGCGCCGACCAGCATCGCCGCAGCGAGCATCAGAAGAGAGGATTTGCTTTTCATCTTTGCTTGCCTTTCTATGCCTTCAGAGTCTCTGTGCAATTGGCCTGTTAGCTTACCGCAAATCTGCCTTGCCTGGTAATGCCGGGCGCTATTCTTTCGGCGATGCCATGCCGCTTGCTCACGCTCAGGCCGGTCGCCAAGCATTGGATGATGCGTCAAAATAGGAGCCGGACACACAGATCAACAGGTTGTAACCTCGCGCGGGCAGTCAATCGCTGTAACCTTTCCAAACTCATCACCTAGTCGCCTGATGAATGGGAAGGCGCGGCGGATTGCCAGTCTTCGGTTGACCGGTTAATCTGATGGCGCGCTGCCGGTTCAAAGCATTAAGCAACTGGGCTGCCTCACAGCGATGAAAGAACACCCTTGAAAGAGAAAGTGAAAAGCAAATTTGCCGACGAACCCGATCACTCGCCACACATCGCCAGTTTTGCAGGGGTGACGCGACAGGCGACGATTCGCTTTTCGGGTTTGGCATCCGACAAGCTGATCGGTTTCGGCTTTGCTGTCATGGCAACCAAAGCTTATGGCGCGGGAGCTTTCGGCATCTATCTCTTTGGCATCGGGGTGTTGGAAATTCTCTTTGCCATTTCGCGCTTGGGGCTCGAACGCGCTACGGTGCGCGCCGTCGCACAAGCGCAGGCGACCCATCAAGTCGCAGAGATTCGCGCCATCGTCCGCGATGCGCTGACCCTAACCATACCGGCAAGTCTGTTGGTAACAGGCGTCTCCGTAGTCTTTCAGCGTACGTTAGCCAACGCCTTCGGGCAGGCGCAACTCACAGAGTTCTTCCGTTTCGCGCTCTTTGCCGTCACGCTTTCGCCCATCGCCGACATGTTGTTGATGGCAACCGAAGGGTTAGGGCAACAACGCTATTACACATTTGTGCGCCTGCTCATCGAACCGCTGACCAAAACGGTGCTTGCCGCCGCCCTCTTTTTCTGGCTCGGTGAACAAGCCGGGGTCACGGCGCTCGGACTCTCATACGGAGTCGCCGCCGCCGGTAGTCTGGCGCTCGCATACGGCGTCTATCATCACCGCGTCAAGCGCCCTTTCATCGGGCAATCGCCCACCCGCCATCTCAAAGAGTTATTGCGCGTCGGCTTGCCATTTTGCGGTTCGACGCTGTTGAATCGCATCTTCGCCCGCGCCGAAATCTTTCTTATCTTCTCCTTCGTATCGGCGGCAGCGACGGCGCAATACACTTTGGCGCAACGCACGGCGCTATTAACGACGATGATCGTCTCGGCTTTTGATGCGGCATTTCGCCCGTCTTTCGCAAGCGCGTTGGCGCGGGGTAACCAAAGCGAATTGCAGAACCAATTTCTGCTGGCGTCGCGCTTCATCCTGATGCTCTGTTTGCCTCCCTGCATCATCCTGATCTGCGTCCCCACACTGGTCTTGAGCGTCATCAGCAAACAGTTGCTCTCCGCTTCTGAAGTCGTGCCGCTGATTGCCATCGGAACCCTCATCAGCGCCCTTACGGGGCCGACCAACACGGCGCTCTTGATGGCCGCGCGAACCCGCATACTCTTTGTTCAAGCCTTGCTGGCCGGAGCCCTCGGCTTGAGTTTGAATCTGATCTTGATCCCCGCGCTCGGCGTGCTGGGCGCAGGCATCGCGCAGTTGGTTGCCATGTCCACCCTCAGTGCGCTCAATGCTTACTCGGCGCGCAAAGCATTAGGGGTGATCGGATTTGATCGTCGGCATACAAAGTTGCTCATCGCTGCGGCGGTTGCTCTCGTCGCCACCCTCAGCCTGCGCGCCATCGCGCCAGCCAATCCCTATCTGGCGTTGGCCTTCATTACCGCCGCCGCCGTCGGTGCTTATGTCGCCGCGCTCCTGCTTCTCGGATTCGAAACGGATGATCGGCAACTCTTCAAACAATTGTTTGCCAAACTAGCCCATCGCCCTTCTCGGTTCGCGTCTTCACAACCGACCCCCGCGACCGCGCCGGAGGCTGCGCCGCTGCGTATTTTAGTCGTCTCGCAACGGATGCTTCCCTACCGCGCCGGAGCCGAGATCAAAGCCTTCTCTTTGGCGCGTTTCTTTAACGAATTGGGCGCACAGACGCACATCGTTACCACCAAATTCGCTCCCGACTTGCCAGCCAACGAAGTGATGGAAGGCGTGCCCGTTCGCCGGTTGCCGGTGCTGCGAACCCGACAAGAGAGCGGGTTGCGCTATCTGGCAAGCAAGCTCTCACAACTGTTAGCGATGGCCGTCTATCTAGCGATTCACGGGCGTGCTTACGATGTGGTCTACGCCAAATGCGCGTCAGCCTCGGCGCTCGGCGCTGTATGTGGCGCGCGCCTGCGGGGAGTGCCTGTGGTGCTGGAACCGAGTCTGGGCGGCCCGGATGGCGAAATTCAAAAACTGATGGCGAGTCCGGCTCGCGCTGTCTGGTCGGCGCTTTTACGAAGCGTAGACCGATTGGCCATCAATAATCCGGCTCTTGCGGATGAGCTACGACCGCTCGGTTTATCACCCGCCCGCATCGTGCAGGTCCAAAACGGCGTAGATACAAAGCGATTTCATCCGGCCACCGGCGCGGAGCGTGCCCGTTTGCGTCAACAATTCGATCTGCCCGATGCGCCCATCGCCCTCTTCGTCGGTCAGTTGATTGCGCGCAAAGGAATCGCCGAATTACTGGCGGCATGGAAAGAGGTGACAGCGACGCTGCCCGAGGCGCTGCTACTCTTCGTCGGTGAGGGCGCAGAGGCGGAAGCCGTCTGTCAAGCAGCACACCAAGAGGCCGCGCAGATTCGCTATCTCGGCTTGCGCGATGATGTTGCCGATTGCATGCGCGCAGCGGATGTCTTCGTTTTGCCATCGCGCAATGAGAGCTTTGGCAACGTGATTATCGAAGCGATGGCTTGCGGATTGCCGATCATCACCGGGCGCACTGGCATTGCCCTAAGTCTGCCGCTAGACCCGACTGCCGGTCGCTTGGTTGACGTCAGGAATCCGGCGGCGATAGCCTGTGCCCTGCGCGAAATTCTCAGCCTGCCGGATCGCGGGCACGCGCTGGGTCAACAGGCTCGTCGGTTGGTCGAGCCTTACGATTTTCGCCGGGTGGCGCAGGATTACCTGGCGCTTTACGAAGCATTGCGGGAGCACACAACGCATGACCGAAACGCCTAACCATATACAAGATGATGCCGCCCTGCCGCTTTCGATTGTCATCGAAACCGCCAACACACCGCCGGGCGATTACCACGAACTCGATGCCACCTTGCAGGCCTTCGACCGACAAACGCTCGCTTCAGAGCAATTCGAAATCATTGTCGTTGCCGACCCGCTGCTGCACCCTGATCTGCACACTCACCTGGCTCGCAGCGCGCCGCGGGCTCGCTTGGTCGAGGCGCCGGGTCTACATTACTACGCACAGAAGAATCGCGGCGCGCGTGAAGCGCGCGGCCAGATCATTGGCTTTATGGATTCGGACTGCATCCCTGTTGAGAGTTGGGCAGCTGCCATGCTTGAAGTCTTTGAGGAGAATGATGATCGGCTTGGCGCAGCCCAAGGCACAGTCTATTCCGACCGCTCGGCGCTCGGATTCGCCTTCGTCATCACCAATTTCGGATTGTTGCAATCCCGCCGCAAACGCCGCACGACGATGCTGACGGGCAACAATTGCGCCTTTCGCCGCGACGAGTTCTTCGCCTCTCCGTTTGCAGAAAACCCAACCTTTCATGGTTCGGACGTTCGCATGTCGGCGCACATCCGCGAGCAAGGCAAATTTATTTTATTAGTTCCGGGCGCGGCCAATCATCATCACTTTCTTCCGGGGTTTACACTCTTTCTGGCGCACGGCATCTACTGGGGCTACTGCTTTTTGAAGCTGCGCCGGGCGGCTGCGGCATCGGTTCCTTATGGCAAACTCTTTCGCAGACTAGGCTGGTTTGCGCCCCTGGCATTGCTACCGGCTAAAGCGGCGCTTGACCTATGGCGAATGGGGCAACGCCACGCCGATTTACAGATGAGTTTTGCTGAAACGCTTGGCTGTGCGGCGGCGCTCATGGTCAATGCTTTTGCTGTCGGTTGGGGGGCGGCGCGTGCCGCTTTCGGGATGCCGCCGCCGACTGCGCCGACTTCATCGAACGCCCATCTGTCGGCGTTGCCCGAGGGCAATCAATCGGCGCGATTGGCATGAACGAAGAGTGCCGATTGGGAGCGTCCTGTGCGTTAGTTCTGCGCTTCTGTGCCATTACGATCAATCCGCTTTCGGTCACGGCAAACGGGAAACCGCGCTAGCGGGATCGTTCGAGATTCGCCCTCAACCTTTCGGCTATAGCTTGCCCCGACATTCCAGCAAGAGACGGGTGAGCGTTTCTTTGGCGGCTTTCGCATCGTCCGCATTCTGCGCGACGGTGAGGGCGATCTCCAGATGATATTTTGAGGCTTGACAATCTCCCCGCCGCCGATAGTTGCGCCCCAATTCAAGGTTGGCAAAGTAATCGCGCGGTCTGATATCGACAACACGTTGTAAATAGGGATGCGCCTCTTCGTACTCCCGCTGGTCAAGCAATTTGGTGGCGATGCCTTGTGCAAATTCGAAGGCTTTAGGGTTGGCGTCCAATGCTTCCTTCAAAATCTCCATACGTTTGGCCGGATCGGTTGAGCGGTAACTGTCCGCCAACATGGCGTAGGCGACTCGATTGCGGGGGTAAAGGGCGACAGCTTCCATCAGCAAACGTTCTTGCTCTTCCTGATTATTCTGCTGCAAGCGCACAGCCGCCATCGCCGTCAACAGTTCTGAACGAAACCTCGACACCCTCCTCCCCGACTGCCTGCGGATATCGCTGTCGGAAAGCGTTAACCCTTTGGCGATCAACTCTTCGGCTTCGCGCACTCGATTCTGGCTCAGATAGAGTTGCGACAGTTTCGTATAGGCCAGATCGAGAGTCGGGTCTAATTCGACCGTTTGGGTATAGAGTTCCTCTGCGCGCCGCAGGTTTCGTCCCATGTACTCACCCGCCAGATTGTAGGCGGCGCGCGGCGATTGCGGAAAGTGTTGGTAATTGTCTTGCCAAAGGGTAAAGCCATCCCGCCACACTCGGTTTCGCGTCACCGTCAACAGACTAAAGACGACGACAGCAAGGATGACCGTTGCATAAGCTGCACGCTTGATCGGAACACTGCGTTGCACAAGCTCCTCAACCGCGAGCGCCACCAGCAATCCGAAACAGAGCAACGGCAAGTATAAATAATGATCGGCCAATAACTCGTGATGCGGAACGATTTGACTGACCGGCAGCAGCAAGACGAAATAGGCAAGAATGGCAAACGCCATGCGCCAGCGGTTTTTCAATAGCCTGAACCCGCAGACAAGGACTCCTCCGACAACCGCCAGCGAAACCCACACCCGCCAATCGGCCAACGAACGCGAGAGGTCAAAGACTTTGTAGTATTGCGCGACAGGTGTCGGCACAACCAGTTGTTTCAAATACCAGGCGTGCACGCGTACCATCGTCAACATTGTGGCAAAGAAGCTGTCGCCGTAATAAGTGAACCCGTCATCATCAATGCGTTGACTCGCCCCTTTTTGAAGGATCATGTACCACACATATGCGAGCGTCGCAGCGATGAGCGCCAGATAGAACCATCGGTCTTTTACGAGCGATTGGCGCGCCGCTTTCATCGTCCGCGCCAACCACGACCCCGTTTGCTCGCTCCAACCTCGACAAAAATTCCAGACGAAGATGAAAGCGGGTAAACTCACAGCCATCTCTTTCGAGAGCAAAGAGAGCGCCCAAAAACCAAGAAAGAGGGCCACGCGGAGCAGCGTGCGCTTTTCGGTATAGCGCAAATAGCTGAGGAATGCCGCCAAATAGAAGAGTCCGAACAGCACATCGCGGCGTCCCGAAATATAGGTGACCGAATCGGTCTGCATCGGATGTACGGCGAAGATCAACGCGCCGAGCAAAGCCCCTATCCATGCGCCTGTGATCCGCCGCAGCACGAAAAAGGCCAACATCGAACTGATAGCATGCAAGACGATATTGGTCAGATGAAAGCCAAACGGTTGCTCGCCCCAAACCGCGTAGTCGAATGCATAGGATAAGGTGCGCAGAGGCCGGTAGCCGCCCAACAAGCGCAGCGGATTGTCATAGGCTCCGATTTTGATCAGGTTGACGATCAAATCCCTATCATCGAATACGAAGTCATTGGCGAGGCTATTGGCAAAGACTGCCGCGACAACTATCAACAAAGCTGCCGCCGCATAGTACAAGTTGCGATTTTGTCCGACCGGTGACCGAGTTTCTTCGGCGGATGGCGGCGTTGCTGAAGCAGGCGGCTTTTTCTTCTCGGCGGGCGCAGATTTACTTTTCATACTCTCACGATCCAGCCAAATGTTGGTGATGAGCCTGCATTATAGCCTCCGCTTTGCGCGTCAACAAACGCGCGGCTGAGCGCCTTTCGGAGTTGCGGCGGGTGTGTTTCCGGCAGGCATACCTATGTGGGTTAATCTCTTTGTGCCAAGCGGCGAGAATCGAAGGTTGCAGGCCAGTGGAGTGGCCTGCAACCTTCGACTTTCAACTTTCGATGTGGTAACGTGCCCTCTCGCAGACGCGCAACCATCTTTGTTACAGCAGCACCATGCCAAATTTTGAACCGGACAACAGCCAGGTTAGGACTCCGCCCGCGCTTCGCGTCTCAGTTGTTATTCCCTTGCTCAATGAGCAGCCCGCGCTTGTCGAACTGCATCAGCGATTGTCGCAAGTGCTCGCGCCCATCACTGCCGAGTACGAATTCATCTTCGTTGATGACGGCAGCCGGGACGGTTCGATTGAAACTATTCGGCAACTGCGCTCACGCGACGCGGCGGTGCGTTTCTTGCGCTTTCGCAGAAATTTCGGCAAATCTGCCGCTTTAGCTGCAGGCTTTCAGGCTGCGCGCTTCCCCGTCATTGCGACGCTCGATGCCGACTTGCAAGACTTGCCGGAACAACTGCCTCTGCTGTTGGAGCAAATCGCCGAAGGTTACGATCTGGTGTCTGGCTGGCGGCATCGCCGTCATGACAAATGGTCACGCCGACTGGCATCGAGCCTCTATAATCGTGCCACTTCGATGATGACCGGCGTGCGCCTGCATGACATCAACTGTGGGATGAAGTGCTATCGCAAACCGGTAATTGACGAAGTGATGGTCTACGGCGAATTGCATCGCTATATCCCGGTGCTGGCCAGCTATCGCGGTTTTCGGTTGGGCGAGGTTAAAGTCGAGCACGCGGCGCGCGCTTATGGGCGCTCGCGGTACGGACTGGAACGGATTGCCGGTGGCATCTTCAGTTTATTGACGGTGATCTTGCTGACCCGCTATTCCAACAAGCCGCTCCATTTTTTCGGCGTATTGGGTCTCGCGCTAGCCGGTACGGGCACACTGATCGAGGTCTACCTGCTGGTGGCGCGTTGGCTGTTTAACGAGTGGATACGCAATCGCCCGCTCTTTATCATCGGCATTCTCTTCATTATTATCGGCGTGCAGTTCATCCTCTTCGGCTTGTTAGCCGAAATGATTGCCCATTCGTACCGGCGCGAAGACGATTACGCAATCGTTGAATCAAGCGAGATGGCAGAAACGGCAGAACCCTTTCGGCCTGTGCCGCAAGCGCACACCTCCGCAGAGGACGGCGAACGGTGAAGTTCTCCCTCATCGGCCCCGCTTACCCCTTGCGCGGCGGTATCGCGCATCATGTTTACTGGCTCTCCCAAACGCTTGTCGAAAGAGGCCACACGCCGCAAGTCATCTCCTTTTGCAAGCTCTACCCCGATTTCCTCTTTCCCGGTCGCACGATGCAGGATGCCAGCCAACTGAAACTCGATGCCGGAGCCGAACCCCTCCTCGATGCGCTTAATCCCTTCACCTGGTTGCGCGCTCTGCGCGCGGTGCGGCGATTTGCGCCCGAGGTCGTCGTAATGGAGTGGTGGCATCCCTTTTTTGCGCCAGTCTTCGGCACCTTGGCCGCAGGGTTGAAAGCCTGCGGAATTCGCTGTGTGATGGAATGCCACAACGTCTTCCCGCACGAACCCAGTCTGCTCGATTTGCCCCTACTTGGTTATGCGTTTGCGCCGATCCGGCGCTTTATCACTCACTCACAATCAGACCGCGAAGCCCTCATTCATCTCTTCGACGACAAGACCGTCAGCATCGCACCGCTTCCGGTCATCAACGAACTGGCATCGCTTTCACAGGCCTCGCGCAGCGGGCGCACGATTCTCTTCTTCGGCCTGGTTCGTCCCTACAAAGGTCTCGACATCTTGCTCAATGCCCTACCTCAGGTTCGCGCACAAGTTGATTGTCGGCTCTTGATCGTCGGTGAGTTTTATGATGCCGAAGAGAAGTACCGAGCGTTGGCGCGCCAACTTGGCATCGAGCAGATCGTGCAGATCGAGAAC
This sequence comes from uncultured Clostridia bacterium, assembly GCA_964468725.1. GTDB lineage: Bacteria > Acidobacteriota > Blastocatellia > UBA7656 > UBA7656 > CAYXVU01. The sequence goes on along the minus strand of CAYXVU010000026.1, from coordinate 24,586 downwards.
CGCTATCTGCCCAACGAAGAGGTGCCCGAATTATTGGCGCGCGCCGATGTCTTAGTCTTACCCTATCGCAGCGCGACGCAAAGCGGCGTGGCGCGCATGGCGCTCGCTAGCGGATTGCCGCTCATCGCAGCGCGCGTTGGCGGACTTGCCGAAGTGGTCGAAGAGGGCGTCAACGGATTGCTCTTCTCGCCGGGCGATGCAAAGCAGTTAGCCGAACGGCTCGTGTACTACTTTTCGACCAATTGTGGAGAACGATTCGCTGCCAACCTGCGCGCCGCCGCCCGCGAGGCTCGTACGCCGAAGCTCATCGAATTGATTGAAGAGTTCGCTGCCAAGCCGTGAAGCCAAACCCGGCAAGCCCCTGATACTTGCCCATCGCTCTGGGCAACTAGCTATAACAGTCAAAGGCTTCGCCTTCGCGCATTCTTTCAGATCGTTGCGCCTCTGTGCCTAAGCGATCAGGGAGACAGAGACTCAGCGATCAAGCGAGTTGCCGTCTCGCCTCTCGCCAAAATCCGAACGACCAAAAGATCAGGCCAATCAAAATGAGCGGCCAAGCAATCAGCAACGCCAGTAGCGTCTTTCGGTCATAGACGGCCATCCATCTGATCATTCGCAGCAAACGGAAGGCTGGCATCAGCGCGACCAATGCGGGGTAACGAATCAAGATGTACCCCGTTTGTTGACTGCGCTTGCGGGCAACGGCAGAGATTCTACCGAGATAGGCTTGATAGGTAAAAACCTGTCGCCAGCCGGTGCGATTCAGATGGGTCGCTACAATGGCCGGATCAAAAAGTACCGATTCGCCCGCCTGTGTGACTTTCCAGTGAAACAATAAATCCTCGGCCACCTCATCTTCTTCATAGCCGCCATAGCGCGCAAACAATTCTTTGTGATACATCATCGCAGCAGGCGGCGCACTCTTCACCAGACGCAGCGGCGTGCTCGGCATGAACTCTCTGAATTCCATGAGGTAGCCCAGCCAGCCGCTCAAACTCTGCCGCGTGCCATTGCCAAGCGCCCCGCTGACGGCGGCATAGTTGGCTTCAGCATGCCGCGCGAGCATACGCTCGATCACATCAGGCGCGGCCAAACAATCGGAATCAATCATCAAACAGTAGGTTCCGCGCGCCGCGCGAATGCCATAATTACGCGCTTTGCCCGCGTAGGTGCGTTCGGGTAAGTGAATCAACTGTGCATCAGGGAACTCTTCGGCGACGATACGCGGGGTGTGATCGGTCGAACTGTCTACCACAATGATTTCAAAGGGGACGGTCGTTTGTTGATTGGCAATCGCGTGCAGACATCTGCGAATCGTACGTTCGGATTGATAACACGGCACGATCACCGAGACGAGCGGCGCGTAGGGCGTTTCAGAGTTGTTCTTTAGCAAGCCCGGACTGTCTAAATTTTCCATACCAACGTGTGAGTGCGGCAAACAGCTTCTTGGCAACGGACACTGGCAATAATTGCATAACCAACCACTGCATGAGAAGACGCTGCACTTTCGCCTCGCCCACCTCTGCCGGGCAGAGGCGCAACGACCGAAAGAGATGCTGTCGCGCCGAGCGAATCCCTTGCCGATTTTGATAGCGCGTTAAACACAAGCGCGCGACCATCTGATGATAATTCGCCAACCGCTTCTTCTTCAGATATTGCAATTCGGCAGGGGCTTCGCAGAAAGCCTTTTCGATGGCCTTCAGATTATTCGCTTCGATCACCTCGAGGCGCGACGAAAAGCTCTGCGGCGATTGACGGTAATAGACTTGGTATTTAGGAACCAACACGAACGCCCCTAGTTTTGCCAGTTTCAACCAAGAATACCAATCTTCGGCAGCCACCAAATCGGCATCGAATTCGCCCGCCGCATCCATCGCCGGTTTGCGAACTAAGATATTTGAACCGCTCAATAAAAAGTTGCTTACCAACAAGTCTGCATACACATCGCCGGAATATCGCACCGGCGTCTGCGGATATAACACCTGGCCATCGGCATCGGTGAAGTATGACCAACTGTAGGCAGCGACGGCTTCGGGATGCTCGCGCAAGGCGGCCAGTTGGTATTCCAATTTGTCTGCCGTCCACCAGTCATCACCGTCCAGAAAAGCGACGAATTGCCCGGTGACCTGTTGCAATCCGCGATTGCGCGCCACTGCTATCCCACCGTTTTCATAGGTGAAGAGTTTGATTCTCTCATCGGCGATGGCAGAGATGATTTCCCGTGAGCGATCCGTTGAGCCGTCATTCACGACGATGATTTCGAGGTCTTGAACCGTTTGCGCCCGCACCGATTCCAGCGCTTGCCCAATCGTCTGTTCCAAGTTGTACACCAATACGATGACAGAGACAACGGGCATAAGTTCACCACCGGCGTGGTTCAAACTCTGAGGCCAATCGTAGCTTGCGGCAGCGCCATCAAAGTTCGAGCCGTTCTTCTTTCTTTAGGATTGTACAGAGGTGAGAGACTATCCTAGCCAACTTCTTACTTCAATGCGCGCCGATAGAACCGATACCCCCAGGCGTCGAGCGACGCCGCTGGTAGGGACGAACCCATCGCGCCTGCGGACATCGCCTCTAGCCTGATTTCGCTAAAGGTTGGGCCGTTGGCGGCTTCCACATAGCCGATAAAGGGGCGATTCGAAAGATTGATGGCGGCTAAAATCTCTTCATCCGAGTTGCGCCGCAGGTAGGTCACAACGCGCGCTTCATCCGAATTTCGCAGCCATACGGTTTCGCCTTGTCGGAGCGCCGCGTGCGCACGCCGCAAGGCGATCATCTGCCGGTAGAAGCGCGGCATCTCCGGGCGGCGTTCGACAATCTGCCAAAAGATCGGCAAGCGTTCAAAGAGGGCAGGCGCACCCGATTCCATCGTATCGCCGATCTCCTGCCCGTTGTAGAGCAGCGGCACGCCGTCCATCGTGAAGATCAAGGCGGCTCCGGCAAGCGAGGCCGCTCTGCCAAATTCGGCAATGGCGCGGCGTTCGTCGTGATTGTCAATAAAGCGCATCCGCAATGCGCCGCGCGGGTAACGTGCTCGCTCTTCTTCCCAATTTTTTTGAATCGCCGTCGCCGCGCTTTGCCCTCTCAATACCTCTTCGATGGTGTGAAAAGAAGGCCACGCATAATCCATATCGAAGGCGTTGAGCATATGTTCGGGAAAGCTCGCTTCGCTAATCATGATGAGTTCGGGTTTGAGCTTTTCCAGTTCCCTGCGCGCCTTCTCCCAAAAGTCGGTCGGCACTAACCACGACACATCACAGCGAAAGCCATCGAGGTCAAACTCCCGAATCCAATACTTCAGCATCTCGGTCATATACTCGCGCAGCTTCGGATTGTCGTAACCGAGTTGCGCGACATCCGTCCAATCGTAGGGCGAAAGAATGTTGCCCGCCGCATCGCGCTTATAAAATTCGGGCTGCTTCATCATCACGCTGTCCCACGCCGTATGGTTGGCAACAATGTCAATGATGATCTTCAGGCCGCGCCTGTGCGTTTCGGTAATCAACCGTTTGAAATCCTCTTTCGTGCCATAGTCGGGATTGATGGCATAGTAATCGCGCACGGCATAGGGGCTGCCAATCGTGCCTTTCTTTTTGACCTGCCCGATAGGGTGAATCGGCATCAGCCATAACACCGTAACGCCGAGCCGTTGCAACTCATCGAGTCGCGCAGTGATGCCGTTGAAATTCCCTTCCGGTGAAAAGTTGCGCGGGAAGATTTCATAAATCACCGCGTCGCGCACCCAATCGCGGCTCTGCCGCGCCGGGAGTTTCGCAACCTCGCGCTCCGCTTGATAGCCAGCGCGAATCGCCAGCGCGTGCGTCCACGTCATCGGAATCATCATCGCGATAACCAAAATCGGAAAGATTCTATTGCCCTTACATGGAGATTTCATAAAGCTCATCGCTTCTCATCATCCTGATCCATCAAGCCGATGCCGGGTACGGGCTGCGCCGATTCTTGCACAGTAAAGATGCCTTCCGCTTCCGCTTCGATCACCGCTTCGGCAGACACCTTCGTCCCCTCATCGCGCACCCGCGAGACGAGCGCCGCCGCAACCATCAGGCTCGCGCCGCCGAGCATCACGACGTAGAGCGGATTGTTACCGAAGACATTCTTCACCAACGGTTGAAAGGTCAGCGACGCGATGATTTCGGGAATCACAATAAAGAAATTGAAGACCCCCATATACACACCCATGCGCGCGGCAGGCAACGCGCCCGACAAAATCGCATACGGCATCGAAAGAATCGAAGCCCACGCAATGCCGACGCCGACCATCGTGAGTAGCAAGACATACTGATTGTGAATGAAGTAGGTTGAAAGCAGCCCGACGCCGCCACAGATGAGCGATGCCGCGTGTACGGTTTTTCGACTAGTCGCCGCCGCCAGTTTCGGCAATGCGAAGGCAACCAGAAAGCAGACGAAGGAATAAACCGCAAAGCAGATACCGCCCCATTCGGTGCCGCGATCAAACGATTCCGATTCGCGGCTGGCTGCGCCGAAGACATGATAGGCCGTCGTCAATCCGAAGAACATCCACATGCAAAAGAGTCCGAGCCAAGTGAAGATTTGCACGACCGCCAGTTGTTTCATCGTCTGCGGCATCTCTTTGATGGCTTCGATGATTTCGCTAAAGCCTGCGGCGACGCCTTTGCGCTCGCGTTTCCGGCGCTCGAACTCTGCGATGTTGTCCGGCGGATATTCGGCGGAGGTGAAGACCGTCCACAGCACGGCGATCAAGAAGGCCGCCGCGCCGATCTTAAACGAATATTGCACGCTGAGCGGAATGCCGCTCGCCGTTGTACCGGTGACGCCGAACCGACTGAAGAGATACGGCAACGCATTGGCCAACGTTGCGCCGATGCCGATAAAGAAGCTCTGCATAACGAAGCCGACGGTGCGCTGCTCGTCGTTCAACTTATCGGCGACAAAGGCGCGAAACGGCTCCATGCTGATATTGATGCTGGCATCCAAAATCCATAGCAGGCTGGCGGCAAACCACAGCGCGGGCGAGTCGGGCATAAAGAACAGAGCGACGCTCGAAAAGATTGCTCCAAACAGAAAATAGGGGCGACGGCGACCGAGCACATTCCACGTGCGGTCGCTCATCGAACCGATGATGGGTTGTACAATCAAGCCGGTCACCGGCCCGGCGAGCCAGAGAATCGGAATCTTGTCGGGGTCGGCTCCGAGTTTCGTGTAGATCGCGCTCATATTGGCCAGTTGCAAACCCCAGCCAAATTGAATGCCGAGAAAACCGAAGCTCATATTCCAGATTTGCCAGAAACTCAATCGCGGTTTTTCCATTGGGAGTTTTCCTTTGCCTAAATTTATCCGTTCTCTATTCCCTGCTTCGCGGTCGGAGACCGCCTCTCAACGGGAAAACAATCTCCTTGAGTTGAGAGGCGGTCTGCGACCGCCGACACTTCAAACTTTCGGCAACTCTTTCCAATACGCCTGCCAATCTATGTCTAGGGGAACGCTGCCCGGTTCATGGGGGAAATAGGCGCGATAGCTCGACCATTTCCAGTCTGCCGGATGAGCGCACAAGCCTGCCCGCACAGGGTTGTTATGAATATATTGCAGCTTTTGCTGTATAAATTTCAGACTCCAAAGCTCTACCGGAAAAAACTCTTTCAACCAGAGGGCGTATTGATGAGCGCGTTTCTGCGGGCTATTGAGTTTTAGTTTAGCGAGGGACGGTTCCGTTTCCCGGCTCCGCATCCATTCGAGAATTTCGTGCGCGGCTGCCCCTTTGATCTGCTTCATCACCGCGCCGATATTCTGATCGAATGGATTGATCAACAGATGCAGGTGATCTGGCATGATGACGTAGCCAACCAGTTTGAACGGATACTTCTCTTTGGCTCGTAGAATCGCATCAACCAAAAGTTGGCAAGCTTTGTCGCTGAGAAATACCGGAAAACGATTATGGGTAACGACCGTTAGGTAGTGAAATAAATTCGGCATTTGCGATTTCACAAATTTCATTGCTCATCACCGGAGGCGGTCAGAGACCGCCTCTCAACGATAGGGTTATTTCCCCTTCCAAGCATTCTTGCTTGCGTCGAATGAGAAGGTGATTGTCCCAACAACTCGTGTGGGCTTCCCATCAATACCTAACGGTCGAAACTTCCACTGCCTAGCGGCGTCAACGGATGCGCTTCCTAACATCAAGTGTTCCGTTAAAGCTTGCGCGGATACAACATTGCCTGCATCACCTACAGTAACAACTTTTATTGGTGATTTTCCTTTCTGCCCCTCGCCAACCCTCGGGGGGTAGACTCGTTTGATTGCCATCTCATCAAATGCTTTTCTAGTATTGATCGTTGCAACATTCGAAGTTCGTACCAAGAGGTTTGACTGATAGCCCTTCACAACAAAGATACTTGCCGAACGCGCAGGAATAACCAGACGCAACTTACCCTGATTGACACGTACATCTGAGGCAACACCGAGTACGTCGTTGAGTATCAATCCATTTGCCAACTTCAATGCGGTCACGTCAATTTCGACCGTCACCTCCTTCAGCGTGTTGTTGAAGGCCATCACGACTGTGCCGTTGCTGCTGACACGAGCGAAGGCGTAGTGGTTGTCATCGAAACTGAGCGTCACCAGTCTGCCTCGCCGCAGCGGTTCTAATTCATGGCGCAGCTTTGTCACCTTGCGCAGATGATCGAACACGTCGCGCTCGGCAGGCGTGCGCCCTTGATGCGTGAAGGCATCGCGTCCATCGCCCACAAAGCCGCCGGGAAAATCGCGGCGGTTGTCCGGGTCGTTGCCGCCCGCCATCGCAATCTCATCGCCGTAATAGATCAACGGGATGCCGCGCGTCGTCATCAAAAAGGTCTGCGCCAGTTTCAACCCTTCCGTCGTCGCCCCCGGCTCGCTCATAAAACGCTGCATATCGTGCAAGCCGATAAACGGCACGAGAATGCCTGCGTTCGGGTAGAGAAAGTCGTGCGACAAGACTTGCGGCAAGTTCTTGATGTTCTCTTCGCGGGCGAAGGCGGCGCGAATCGCATAGTGCAACGGAAAGTCGAACTCCGTATCAATTCCCGAATCAATACCATCGAACTGTTTCACGCCGCCTTGAAAAAAGGCGACCTGCGCCGGGTCACTATCATAAGTTTCACCGATGACGTTGAGTTTGGGATATTGCTTCTTGATCGCCGCCATCCAATCGCGCCAGAAGGCGCGCGGCACATAGGGCAAGGTGTCTTGGCGAATCGCATCCAGCCCGGTCACGCCGATCCACCACAAGGTGTTCTGAATCAGGTAGCGCCGCGCTTCGGCATCATTTTGATTGAGGTCGGGCAGGATGTCTAAAAACCAGCCGTCGAGAATCGGACGCAACGCTTCCGGCGTCGCGTAACGGTCTTTCAACACCCAAGTCTGCCAGGTCTCGTTGATGTGCTGCTCTTTTGTGCCGTTGTACCACGTCGCCGTCGGCGCATCCTCAGCCCAAGGGTGATAAGGGCCGGTGTGGTTGGCAACTTGATCTTGAATGATCTTAATGCCGTGTTGGTGAGCGGCATCCACCAACTCGCGCAGCTTGGCCAGATCGCCGAAATGCTCTTCGACGCCGTAATAATCAATCGCCCCGTAGCCGTGATAATCGGCCATCGGTTGCCCCTCGTAGGTTTCAACAAAGTTCAGGCCGTCGTTGTTGTCGTACCAAGGGTTGAGCCACAAAGCGGTGACCCCCAAATCTTTCAGGTAGGGCAAGCGGTTGATGATGCCTTGCAAATCGCCGCCGTGATAGAAACGCGGTTTGGCGCGATCAAACAGCCCTCGCGCTTCCGCCGGGTCATCATTCGACGCATCGCCGTTGGCGAAGCGGTCGGGCATGATCAAATAGATCACATCATCGTTATCAATGCCTTGAAAACGGCTCTGAGGGCTGAGGGCAGCGAGGACTTCGAACGGGAAATCGGTCGCGCCGCTGCGCGTCGTGACGCGTAAGGTGTGCCGTCCGGGTTTGGCAGTTGGCGCGATATGGAGATCAACAAAGAGGTAAGAGCCGCGCGCGTTAGCTTTCGGCGCACCGACAACGCGCACGCCGGAGTCGCGCGAGGTGACGCGCGCCCCGCTCAGGTTTGTGCCGCGCAGGAGCAGGCGCACAGGGTTGATCGAATGCTTTGCCCACCAGCTTGGCGGTTCGACTTTCGACACCATTGGCGCAGATTGCGCCGTCGCAACGGGAACGATTGCAAAGAGCAAGACCGCGAGCCGCAGAGCCTGCATGAAAAATTTGACCTGATGATGTTGCGTCTTCATAATTGATTGATCGGCGACAAACCGTCTGTCGTAACGGACAGATCCGATAGGTTTGGCACTCAGGTTAATCGCTTACCGTTGCCGACGCCCGACTGCCGTCAACCGGCAAAGGCGTCACCCTTGCGCGGTTTCCCCTTTGAGCAGGCGACCGTATAACTCGCTTAATTCGCGCAACCGATGGCTCATGCGTTTGGTCACGACACCATGCTTAAACCGCCAGCCCCAGTTACCTTCGCTGCTGGCGGGCAAATTCATGCGCGCCTGCGAATCGAGTCCGAGCAAATCCTGCATGGGCACGATGGCCAAACAGGCAACCGAAGCGAAAACCGCTTCGATGAAATCCCAATGCACCTCTTCCCCGTTCGAGCGCAGATAGCGCAGACAACGCTCGCGCTCGCGTTTGATCTGCGCCGCATCACGCGTCGAGCCTTTCCCCGCTTGCGAATTGAACCACCCGACGGTGGTATCGTTATCGTGCGTGCCGGTATAGACAACGGCGTTCGGCACATAGTTGTGCGGCAAATCGAGGTTTGCACTATCGCTGCTAAACCCGAATTGCAAAATTCGCATGCCGGGAAAGTTGAAATCATCGCGCAAGGCTTCGACATCGGGAGTAATCACGCCGAGGTCTTCCGCAATAATCGGCAACTGGCCGAAGGCTTGTTGCAAGACGTTGAACAATTCGCGCCCCGGCGTTTCGACCCATTGCCCGCGCTCGGCTGTCTGCTCACCGGCGGGCACTTCCCAACAGGCGGCAAAGCCGCGAAAGTGATCGAGCCGCGCGATGTCGAACAGATGGAAGGTCGAGCGCAGGCGCTCAATCCACCAGTGAAACTTCGTCGCCCGCATCGTCTCCCAATCGTAGATTGGATTGCCCCACAGTTGCCCGGTCTTGCTGAAGTAATCAGGCGGCACTCCGGCAATCACCTTTGGGCTGCCATCGTCGTTGAGTTTGAAGAGATTCGGATGCGTCCAGACATCTGCCGAGTCATAGGCGACAAAGATGGGAATATCGCCAATGATCTTCAAGCCGCGTTCGTTAGCAAAGGTCTTGAGCGCCGTCCACTGTTTGAAGAAGAGGTATTGATAGAACTTGTGCGCCTCGATCTGCTCGCGCAACTCCTCTTGCGCAGTTGTCAATGCACTCTTCGTCCGTTGTGCTAGTCCCGGCTCCCACCGATTCCACGCCGCGCCGCCGTGCGCGTCTTTGAGGGCGCGAAAGAGCGCATAATCGCTGAGCCAGCCGTCCGCCTTCTGACAAAAGCCCAGAAAATCCGCGCGCAATAAGGTATCGGTTGTGCGGTTGAAATTCTCGAAAGCTCGCCTAAGCAGGTTGTCCTTGTATTCGATCACGCGCCCGAATTCGATACGTTCGGCGGAAAAACGCGGCACGTGTTTCACATCTTCGCTGGACAACAATCCGCTTTCAACCAAGCGCTCAGGGCTGACCAGCAACGGGTTGCCCGCAATGGCCGAAAAGCATTGATAAGGGGAATCGCCATAGCCCGTCGGGCCGAGCGGCAAGACTTGCCAGAGACCCTGTCCGCTGGTCACTAAAAACTCGGCGAAGGCATAGGCTTCGTCGCCCAAATCACCAATGCCAAACTTGCCGGGCAATGATGTGGGGTGCAATAAAATCCCGCTGGCTCTTGAAAAACTCGTTTTCACCGGATTCTCCACTCAGTCTCTTTTTTACTTTTCCATTACCGACGAAATACGGCATTGGCAATCAATCCGAAAGCGAACGCGGCGGCGATCAGACATAATCCTGCGCCTTCGCTCTTACCGCCCGCATAAGCCAGACAGCCGAGCGCCAAACCGGCAATGCCGGTTGCCATACCCAGAATGATCGCTGTGCCGCCAATCGTTTTTGCTCGATCAGGTGTTTCCGCCATAGGCTCCCCTTTATCGCTCTCCGCGACGGTTGCAAGAAGCAGGCCGTCCCCACCCGCGCTTCTTTGATGATTCTTGCGCCTAAGCCTTCACCCTGCCGCTATGTATTCCACAACGTCGTCCAATAACCTTCATGCACTGTCCGCGCCTCTTCTTCGATGGCCGGGCCGACGACTTCAACCGCTCTCTCCCCTCTGGCAAAGACTTCTCGGCTTGGCAAATGCAAAGTCGGCAACCCCGGCGGCACAAACCACTGGTGAAAGTTTGCTTGACTGAGCGCATAGACGACGCGCCCGATGCCTGCCCAGAAGATCGCGCCGCAGCACATCGCACAGGGTTCTGTGCTGGTGTAGAGAGTGCAAGCCGCTAAATAGGCCGAATCGAACTGCGCGAATGCCCTGCGCGCCAAATTGGTCTCCGCGTGGCCGGTCGGGTCACGCTCGGTGAGCGTCGAATTTTCGGCTTCCAGAACCAGTTTGCCGTCGCCGTCCACCAACACCGAGCCGAATGGATTATTGCCATTGCGGCGGGCGCGTTGCGCGACTGCGATTGCCGCGCGTAAGAATTTGATGTCCGTTTCGCTCATCGTAAAAAGAATCCGTTCCGCAGTTCATCCAGCGGATCAAGAAAAAATTCATGCCGCCCGATAATAGTTGCGCTGCCTTCGACTTCGGGAATCACCGCGTCATAGCCACCAAACTTCGTCGCCTCGACCGCTTGCCCTGTGAAGCGCGAACCGATGATGCTCTCAATCACGATAGGCTGATACAAACCGATCTCGCCGCGCGCCTGATGAATGGCCACTCTGCCGCTTACGCCTGTCCCGGTCGGCGAGCGATCCACTTCGCCTTCGGCAAAGATGCAGACGTTGCGCGAATGCGCGCCCTCTGACTGTGCTGCGCCGATAAAGATCGTGCCGTACAAAAAACTTAAATCGGCTTCCAGAGGGTGTTCGATTTTGCGCGTCGCCATCACGGCTCGTTTGATCGCCATTCCGACTGCGATGAGCGCGCGGTAGTCTTCCGGCACGCAGCGTAATCCCACCTCTGCGGCCTGCACATAGGCGTAAAACGCGCCGCCGAATGCGAGGTCATAGCGCACTCGCCCGACGCCCTGCACCTCAACCATTTCATCTAGCGCAACGACGAAAGACGGCACATTGTGAAAGGCGACGCTGGTAACTCTCCCGCCGCTCACGCGCGCGTTAGCCGTAACCAAACCGGCGGGCGTGTCCATTCGGATAACCGTTTCGGGCGTGCGCAACGACAGCATTCCGGTCTCAAGCACAACGGTTGCCAGTCCGATGATGCCGTGCCCGCACATCGTCGAATACCCTTCGTTATGGATGAAGAGCACGCCGAGGTCTGCTTGCGGCGAAACCGGCGGCGTTACGATGCAGCCGTACATATCGGCGTGGCCGCGCGGCTCCCACATCAAAGCCGTGCGCAGGTGGTCGCAATGCTCCTTGGCAAAGCGCCTGCGCGCCAGCATGGTGTCGCCTTCGAGCGCAGGAAAACCGCCGGTGATGACGCGGAACGGCTCGCCAGCGGTGTGCGCGTCAATCGTTGTAATGGTTCGCCAATCGCTTGGCGGCTGCCAGTTGCTTTTCATTTCCATAGTGACGGGTCTATTTCTTCGCCGGAGCGCTCTCTTTGATTTTGCTGTAGCGATTGATGGCGACCTCTGTCAGTTTGTCGACCGTTCCGCTCGGCCAACGAATCTCAATCGCATCCACTTTCGCGCGTTGTCCGAGTCCGATGAGCAAGCGCAAATCATGCGCCGCCGTATAGCTTGCGCCACCAACGATCTGACGCCTGATCTTCAAATCGCCCGCCGTCACCGTCACCCGCGCCCCAACCGCATCCCTGTTCGACTGGCTGCCGCTCAATTGCAAACCGACCCAGTTGTTTTGATTGCCACCGTCATTGCGCAGCAATACCGGCGCGCCGACATTTTGAATCAACAAAAAATCGCTGTCGCCGTCATTGTCATAATCGCCCATCGCCAGCCCGCGACCGGTGTACGGCTTCTTCATCGCCGCGCCGCGTTCATCCGAAACATCAGTGAAAACGCCGCGTTGATTGTCATGAACGAACGGGCGTTCCGCCCACGTCACGCCATCGCGGAAGAGGTGAACGTTATCAAGCGGGTGGCCGTTGGCAACGATCAAATCGAGATCGCCGTCATTATCGTAATCGCTCAAGCGCACGCCGAAGCCACTGAACAGGAGCGCGACTTTCGCCAGCCCCATCTTCACGGTCAAATCCGTGAAGGTGTCATCGCCGTTGTTGCGATACAGATTATTCGGTTCCAGATCAATGTTGGTGACGATCAGATCAAGCCACCCGTCGCCGTCCACATCGCCAAAATCACACCCCATACCCGACTGCGGTTTGCCATTGAGCCCATAGGCGACTTCGGCAATCAGCGCGCTCTCTTCGAAGGTGCCATCGCCTTTGTTGACGAAGAGAAAGTTTCTGACCGCATCATTGGCGACGAAGATGTCCATATTTCCGTCTTGATTGAAATCGGCGCACACGACGCCCAAGCCTTTGCCTTCAGTGCTGTCAACGCCCGCTCGTTTTGTCACATCGGTAAACGTACCATCGCCGTTGTTGTGATACAGAACATTGGCTGCGCCTTTGAAGTTATTAGGATGGCAATAGGAGCGGTAGCCCGGACGATTCTCGCCGCAGAAGATGTTTTTCGAGAAATCCCAATCGAGGTAATTGCAGACGAAGAGATCAAGAAAGCCATCGTTGTCATAATCGAAGAAGGCCGCGCTCGTGCTCCAACGCGCATCGCCGACTCCGGCTTTGTCGGTTATGTCGGTAAACGTGCCGTCGCAGTTGTTCAGATAGAGCGTGTTTTTGCCGAAGTTGGTGATGTAGATGTCGGGATGATGATCGTTGTTGATGTCACCAACAGCCACACCTTGCCCGTAGCCGCCTCCCACAACCCGCGCTTTTTCGGTCACGTCAGTAAAGGTGCCATCGCCATTGTTGCGATAGAGCGCGTTGCGCATCGCCGCCTTCGGTTTGTGATAAGGCGTTGCGCCGCCGTTGACCAGATAGATGTCGAGCCAACCGTCTTGATCGTAATCGAGAAACGCGCCGCCGCCGCCCATCGTTTCGATGAAGTACTTTTCGGGGGTTGCCAAATGGTCGCAGACCCAGTTAATTTTGGCCGCCGCCGTCACGTCTGTGAAGACGATGGGTTTGGCTTTTGCCGCCGCAGACGGAGCCGGTTTCGGCTGCGGTCGTTGCTGCGCAGGCGAGTTGATTGCCAGCGCCAGCAGACTCCCTATGGCGATAACGGCGGCAAATCGGTTTGCGGTAAACAGCTTCTTCATAACCCCTTTGCGAAATCGTTTGATAATCCTCTTTCGAACTTGGCCTCTCAATCAGTCTGCATTCAAGATCACAACAAACCGGAAAGGTCGTCTCATGCCGTCGTGCAGTCAACGATCACCTTTAACCGATGCCGCGTTGCCTGTCTTCATTGGTGAACTCCTCTAGCGCGCAGCGACGACATCATACCGAATAGTATTTTTGCCGCCGGTCTTTGCCGCATAGGCCAACTCGTCCGCTTTTCGAATGAGTGAGTCCAAACTATCGGGCACACCCAGACAGGTGAGCACCCCCATGCTGCACGTAACTGGCCATTGATGCTCCTGCATCTCTGCCGTTAGTCGTTGATGCAGTTTCTCCGCCACGACGCGCCCTTCCTCTGTGCCCGCTTCGGGCAACAGAATGGCAAACTCATCGCCGCCCAAGCGGGCAATCACATCGGTGCGGCGCAACATCGCCTTCAAAGATTGGCTGACGCAGCACAACAGACGATCTCCGGCGCTGTGCCCGAAGCCATCGTTGACGGCTTTGAAATTGTCGAGATCGAAATAGATCATCGTAAACGGTCGCTGATAGCGCCGTGCGCGTTGCAATTCGCTTTCTGCCGATTCATAAAAGGCGCGCGCATTAGCCGCTTTGGTTAAATAGTCCGTGCGCGCCGACTCTTTCTCCTTTTCCAGCGATGCGCGCAGAGCCGCAACCAGAAAACTGATAATGAGAAAGAAGATCAGCCGACTGATGACATCCAACAAGGTAATCCAGTTGCGCTGTCCGTCCGTCAGATTGGCTTCCATCCACACCAACGCACTCAACAGCGAAAACCCCATCGCCGTTCGCCTGCCCAGTGACCAAGCCGCCAGCGCCACCGGGAAGAGATAGAAGACCGCAAACGACAGACTCTTTCCGGTCAACTCATCAATCAATCCCAAGAGCAGGATGAATAAAAAGAGCACCGCCAGCAAAAACCACCGGCTCTTCTGTTCCAGATAATTCAGCAGTCTCATCAACATCTGAACTACCTCGTGGGAGTAAACAACGGTTACTAGCGGCAACTCACCCGGCAGCAAGCGACCTCATCGCGCCGGTTACTTGCGCTCTTTCTGCGCGCGTTCCATCTGCTGAAACACTTCCAACTCTTTGGCTGCCAGTTGATGTTCACCGGCACGGCGGTAGATCAAAAACAGTTGATAATGTACCTGCACATTTGCGGCGTCCAATTCGACCACCCGTTGAAAGGCCGCGCGCGCTTCCGCGAAACGTTGCTGGCGCACACGCAAACGCCCCAACTGAAACAACGCGCCCGCGTGATCGGATTTCAGTTGCAAAGCGCGCAGCAGCAACCGCTCGGCCTCTCCGTCACGCCCCAACAACAAACACATTTCACCGTAACTGGCATTGGCTTCGAGGTGGTCTGCATGCAATGCAATTTCGCGTTGCAAGTAGGGTTCCGCTTCATTGTATTGCCCGATCTTGAGGTGAAACGCGCCGAGACGATAATTGATGTCCATCGCCGTCTCATCCATCGCATAGGCTTTGGTGTAGGCTTCTTTGGCGCGGTCGAGTTGTCCCCAAAAGTAATAGGCGTCACCGAGCATCGCTTGATAGAGCGCGTGTCGAGGCGCAGCAATCGTCGCGCGGGTGAGCACGCTCACTGCCGACTCGAAGCGGCTATGTTTGAGATAGAGGCGACCGAGTTCGTAATAGGCTTCGGCAAACGAGGGTCGCAAAGCGGCAGCGCGTGCAAACGCTGCCGCACCATCATCATCTTTGCCCTGCGCTGTCAGCACCAACCCGACAACGAAGTGCGTGTCGGCGCTGGTCGGTCGCAAATCGGCAGCCAACCGCAAGGCTTTCTCCGCTTCCGGCAGACGACCGCGTTTGTATAAGACAAAACCCCAAGCGTACTGCGTGTCGAAATCTTTCTGCCCGCGACTCGTCGCCGCTTCCAGTAGCGGCAGCGCGCGGTCATAGCGTCCGTGTTGCGCCAGCAAGGTGGCAAGCGGGACAGCCAGTTGCGGCGTTTGCTCAGCGGTGCGCATCAGATCGGCGATCAAGGCCTCTGCCGCATCTGTGCGTCCGGCGCGCAAGAGGGCATCGGCAAGCGCCATCGCATAGCTCGCATTGGCCGGTTCGAGAGCGCGCGCGATGGCCAACTGTTGGATGGCTTCATCCCACAACTCTTGCGCAGCCAGCGCGCTTGCCAGACCAGCAAGTGCCGCCGCATTCTTTGGCTCGGCAACAACCGCGCGTTCGAACTCCGCGCCCGCCTCTTTCGCCCTCCCGATGGCCATCAGCAGGTTGCCGAGGTTCAGCCGCGCGGCAACAAAGGCAGGCGCAATGCTGAGGGCGCGACGCAAATAGGTCTCAGCCTCTCGCGCATCGCCTTTGTGAAAGAGGACAAAACCCAGCAGATTGCAGGCGACTGCCGAACGCGAATCGCTTTTCAAGACGCTGCGCAACCGCTCTTCGGCAGTTGGCAAGTCGCCACGTTCGATGGCGGCGGCGGCCTCTTTGATCTGCGCCTCGCTGGCGCGCGGTTGCGCGGCGACGACCATCGCAGAGAGCAACCACACAGAGACGATAGCGAGTTGAAAATGCTTCATGGCAATTTCGCTGGCTGCGGATGGCTTGCGGCGCATCGTTGCCAGTTCGGGGTCAAGGTTTCGATACGCCCTGTTGACGGTCGCGCAATTCGCGTTCGCGCTTGTCTTCGGCCTCCAATTTTCGAAACATCGTCATCATGCGCGCCGCTTGCTCGGTTCGTTGCATGCGCGAGTAGAGCAAAAAGAGTTGATAATGCGCCTGCGTATGATCGGGCTTGAGAGCAATCACGCGCAGCAATTCCGTTTCGCACTCTGCATATCTTTTCTCGCGTAGGTACAAGCGCCCCAAATCATAGAGCGCGGCGACGTGATCGGGCTTCAACCGCAGCGCCGCTTTTAAGTGCAAGGCGGCGTCGGCAAACTCGCCCATTTCGAGGCGAATGAATCCGAGGCTGGCCAGCGACTCGACGTGATCGGGGTGGTAGCGCAATTCGGTTTTGAAGAAAGCGATAGCCTCTTCGAATTTGCCTTGCGCGCGCGCCGCGTAACCGATCAGGTAATTCAACTCTCCGGCGCGTGGGTCGCTGACGGTCAAGGCTTTGCGATAGGCTTCTTCGGCGCGGCCATAGCGATAGAGTTTGAAACAGACCTCCGCCAAACGGATGAGCGCGATGACGTGATTGGGCGCCAGTTTGACGGCCTCCTCATACTGCGCGAAAGCGGCTTCCAACTCTCCGGTCTTCGCGTACTCTGCGCCGAGCAAAAAATGGGCTTGCGCGTTGTTGGGGTCGAGTTCAATGACACGCTGAAACTTTTCCACCGCGCGTTGGCCTTCGCCAATCACCGAGAAGATCGCCGCCAAACGAAAATGGGCGTCCGGCAAATCGGGCTTGAGGTCTGCCGCCAACGTCAACGGCACAATCGCTTCCCGGTATTGGCTCAGATTTTGCAGAGCAATGCCATAGTTGTACAACGCTTCGTAGGATTGCGGCTCCCGTTCGGCGACGATGCGAAACAGGGTCGCGGCTTCGGCGAAGCGTTCACGCCGCGCCAGCAATAATCCGGTCGTAAAGTAGACGCGCAGATCGTTGCTCGAGGCGTTGACCAGCTCTTTGAGAACGGCGATGGCCGGTTCCGGTTGTCGGGTTTCGAAATAGAGATCGGCCAGCGTGAGCATCAAACGAGCGTCGGCTCTGGCATTTGGACGCGCGCGTTCGAGGTGGCGAATCGCCTGCGCTTGTTGCCCGCTTGTTTGATAGATCAAGCCGAGGTTCAGATTGGCTTCAGTATGCGCGGGGTCTGTGCGCAGCACCAGTTGGTAGTGGGCGATGGCTTCGCGCGGGCGTTTGGTTTTGAAGCAGAGGTTGCCCAAATTGTTGCGCGCCGAGATCAGAGTCGGGTCGGCAAGCAAGGCTTTGCGGTAATAGCTTTCGGCTTCGGAGAACTTCTGTTGCTGATCGCAGACGATGCCGAGCAGGTTGAGGGCGAGGGCTTTCGTAGCGCGGCTCGTGCCAGTCAGGTTGAGCGCCGCGCGCGCCGCTGCTTCCGCGCGCCCCAAATCGCCTTGTTGTAATGCGGCAGTTGCGGTTTGAATCTCGCGTTGCGCATCACCCTGCGCAAGGGCTGCGCTTGAGGTGAAGAGGTAAAGGCACAGAGCCGCAAGCAGACACCAAAAAATTTTTTGACCGGCTCGCTTCATACGGTTCGACGAACTTTAGTTATCGCTATCGTCCGAATGGACATGCCAGGGGACGCTTTCGCTGGAAATCTCTTTGTGATTTTTCAAAAAGTCATGTGCGTTCGCCGCCGCACCCGGATCGTCTTTGCGATCTACGAAGTAAGCGGCTTGCTCCGCCGCCTGCTTCTTCAAGCCGAGCCGCCGATAGATCAACATCAGGTTGTAATGGGCGCTCAGATCATCCGGGTCAATCGTCTGCAAGGCTTCGAATTCGGCGCGCGCCAGATCGAATTTCTGCAACTGATAGTAGGTCGAGCCCAGTTCTGTGCGCGCCTGCCGCAGACGCGGATAGGCTGCCAGCACCGTTTTGAACCCTTCGATGGCTTGCGTCAGTTTGCCCTGTGCGCGATAGATCAAGGCTTGATAGAAACGCGCGCGCACATTGTGCGGCTCCAGTTTGAAGGCTTGCGCCAACGACCGCAGCGCCGCGTCATAACGTTGATACATATAGTTGGCAATCGCAATGTTGGTATGTCCGTCGGCGTAATCGGGTTTGATGGCAACGACCTTTTGAAAGGCATTGATGGCGCGTGTGTACTGCCGTTGCGCTAAGAGCGCGATGCCATAGTTATTCCAGCGCAGCATCTCTTTGTCATCCATCGCTCCGGCCTTGCCGACGTTTTGTCCGATGTTGAGGGTCATCGAGCGCGTCGCCATCTCGGTGTAGGGATAGTCTACGCTCTTGCCATGCACCCAATCGGTGAAGCCTTTGCGGAAGCGGCGATAGTTGACTTTGACGGTGACCGTCAATGCGCCGCGCGCCGTTTCGGGGATGGTGAATTGATAGCGCACGAGATCGGATTGTCCGGGCAGAATGGTGTTGTCATAGGCGCGGGTGCGGCTCTCCCATACTTGATGCAGATCGAGCAGTTGCCCGCCGCCGGAGATCAGCCGGTTGGTGTAGCTGTGGGCGCGTTCTTCTAATAAGCCGTCGGGCTTCAAATAGCCGCTATGAAAAACTGTGCCGTCCGCTTCATCTTTGACCAGAAACTCAACCCACGACTCATAAAAATCGCGTTGTTCGGGAACCAAGCTGTGGCCAATCTTCTTATTTTGAATGACGACGCTGAGGGTGACTTTCTCGCCCGGTTTGAGGGCGAAAGTGGAGCGGTCGAGCGGCGCAATCAAGCCGTCGTCCCGCGATTCTGAACTCAGCCCTTTCCGCAAAGCGAACAGATCAATGCCGAGCAGATCATCTTTGAGAAAGGCTTCTGTCTTCTGCAACTGATCTTTATAGCCGTAGAAGACCGGGATCGCCGTGTTAGCGCCGAGCCAGCGATGCGAGGCCGCCTTGCCGTCTTTCGCGCCGTAATCACCCGGCGCTTCGGTCTTCACCATGTGGCATTCCTGACAGGAATAGACTTTATCTTTTTTATAAAACGGCAACGGCGACTCTTTCGACCATGAGGATTGCTGCCACTCGTCATAGACCGAGAAGGCGCGCAGCCACTTGTATTCGTTGAGTTGTTTGGGCAGCGCGGCTTTGTGACAGACGGCGCAAAACTCATTTGAACGATAGATGTCGCGCATCACGGCTTTGGCATGCAGGTCAGGCCGTTTCATGATCTCTTCATCGCTGACCGGGCGCGTAACCGGCGTGCCGTCTTCGTTGACCATCACATGCGGTGTGCCCATCACATAGCTGCCCAACCCTGCGGTGTTCTGAATTTTCGTGATTGAGTGGCAGGTCATGCAGGTAACGCCGTCTTCATCGAACGAGCGATCCACTTTGGAATCTTTGGTGAGCGAGCCGGAGAACAGCGCGATGGGATTGTGACAGCCTTCGCAATGGCGCGAGAATTCGATGCCTTTGGTGTTAATCAGGAGTTCGACATTCTTCTTGTAGAAGGGTGCGCGAAAGGCGTTGCCGTGCGCCGATTCGCGCCATTCTTTGTGGACGGCAGCGTGGCACTTGGCGCAGTAATCGGCGGTCGGAAAACTGACCGGGTCAAGAAAGCCGCCGCTCTCGGTCTTTGCCAGACTCGGCAAGAAGGGGTTCTCGCCGAAGCGGTAATCGTAGGTCTTGGCAATCTCATCGTGATAATTCGCTACCGCTTCTTTTGGCGGCGCGGGTTCGTTGTTGCCGCTCACCAGTCCGGCAAAGACGATGAAACTGAAGACGAATAACGCGACCTTTGCAATTACGGTTTTCTTGTTCATAGCAAGCCTCTCCGGCAAGTACCCAATCACAGCGTCCAGGTTTCCCCTATCGCCTGTGTGTCTTACTCCGGCTTTTGACTGCGATTGCGAAACTCGGCGTTCAACTGCTCGGCAATCTTGAAATGGCGGTCGGCTTCTTCCTGTCGCCCTGCGCGTTTCAGAGCTGTCGCCAACTGATAATGCGCGTCTACCCGTTTCGGGTCGAGCGCGACCGCCGCTTGCAAATGATCTATCGCGCCGGAATTGTTTCCGGCTCGCGCCAGCGCTCGGCCATAGAGATATTGCACGTCGGCGTCGCGCGGATTGAACTGTGCGGCGCGCGATAAATTCGCCAACGCTTTGTTCGCTTCGCCTTGTTTGAGCAGCACCGAACCAACGCCGTGATACCCTTCGAAGCGAGTGGGAGCGAGGCGCAAAATCTCTTGATACTGCGCCATCGCGCCTTCCAAATCGTTGGCCAATTCCAGACAAAAACCGAGCAAATAGCGGGCTTCGATATGGGTTTCGTTCAAGGCAACGGCGCGGCGCAGATGGCGCATCGCTTCCGCCGTATTGCGTTTGGTGAAGTACAGCCGCCCGAGTTGAAAGTGCGCGTCGAAATAGTCTTCGCGTCCGGCCAGCGCCCTTTGCAACCAGGTTTCGGCTTCATCGAGTCGCCCGACCTCTGCCAGCGCAAACCCCATCAGATAGCTCGATTCGATGCTCAGTCCGCTTTTGTGAAACTCTTCGAGCAAGGCAATCGCCCCATAGTAATCGCGCGATTGCAAATTCAGCATCGCCATTTCCAGATAGATGCCGGAGGATTCAGGAGCCAACGCGAGCACGGTCTTATATTCGCTCAAGGCTTCGAGTTTGCGGCCTTGACTGGCATAAAAAGCGGCGCGCGCATAGCGCACGCGGGCATCGCCTGCGTGCTCAGTTGCCATGCGGTCAAGTTGCTGCTCGGCTTCGGCAATCTCTCCGTTGGCGACGCTGACTTTGATGAGGTCGAGGCGCACATCGAGGTTGTTGGGTTGCAGCGCGAGCGCCTTCTTAAGAAAAATCTCGGCACGCGTCGGTTGTTGGCGGCGAAAGTAGAGCAGACCGGAATAGTAATTGGCTAAAAAGTTTTCCGGGTCAATGGTGAGCGCAGCTTGCAAGAGGTCGAGCGCGGCTTCCGGTTTGCCGCTTTGATAATAATGAAAGCTCAAGTTGGCGCGCGCATCGGCATTCTGCGGATCGAGTTGAATGGCCTTTAAGAATGCGGCTTCGGCAGCAGCGCTTTTGCCCAGATAAAACTGCTGCACGCCCAGCTCATTATAGAGTTTGGCGTCGGCCGGGCGCTTTTGAATCTCGGCGAGCAACTGTTTTTCGCGCGCTTCATACCCACTGCGCACGGAGGCGGCATTCGCCTGCTGAGTTTGACCCTGTGCAGAGGGAGGAACAGATTGGATGAAACCGCAGAGGGCGCAAAGACCGCAGAGCAGCAGAGAGCCAAAGCCTACCTTTGCCTTCCTCTGTCGTATCGGCAGCAAAAAATTTTTCTCAGAAAAGAGCATCACAAGACCGCCTCACCTCTTTTCGATAAGGATCTTTGCATCGAAGGCGTTGACCGGAATGACCAGTTTAGCCCCTACCGCGCGACCACGCCAACCGTTGACATAGGGAAAGAGTTCTTGCCATTGGCGGCGCGCCGATAGGCCGGTTGCCGATGTCGTCAGGTCGTCCATCGGCACTTCAATCTTAGCGGGCTGACCGCTCTGATTGATGACGATCAAGGCTCGTTCCCGCGCGCTCTCGCGCACAAAGGCAAAGTGCTGATCGCTAACCAGCAACACGCGCAGGCTGCCTTGGCGCAGGGACGTGTGCGCCGCGCGCGCTCGTAATAGTTTGCGGACGTGATTGAAGATTTTGCGTTCTTTGTTCTTGCGCCCTTGAGGCGTAAACGCATTGCGTTTATCGCCGGGGAAACCACCCGGAAAGTCGCGGCGATTATCCGGGTCGCCGCCGCCTTCGAGGCCGATCTCGTCGCCATAGTAGAGTTGTGGCGTGCCGCGCACCGTCAATAAAACGGTGACGGCTTGCTTGAAGGCGTTCACGCTTGCGCCCGCTTCGCCCATAAAGCGCGGCACGTCGTGATTGCCTAAAAAGGTCACCAGCGCCGAGGCGTTCGGATAGAGGTGATCTTGCGCCAACACATCATTGAGGCGAGTCAGCGGTTGACCTTTCAGGAAGACATCGCGCATGGCGAAGTAGAGCGGGAAATCGAAGACGGTATATTGCTCCGAGTCTATGCTGTCAAAGCGAGTGCGCCCGCCTTGAAAGAAAGCGACCACCTCCGGGCGTCCGTCGAAGACTTCGCCGACCGATTTGGCGCGCGGGAACTCGCGCCGCATCGCCTGATTCCATTGCGCCCAAAAGCGTCGCGGCACGTAAGGGAAGGTATCCAGCCGCACGCCATCGAGGCCAGTCGTGCCTAACCACCAGATGGAATTTTGTATCAGGTACTCGGCGGCGAGCGGATCGTCTTGATTGATGTCAGGCAACAGATTCGCAAACCAGCCGCGCAAAGTTGCCTCGAACCGTTCTCGGTTGGGATTCTCTTCGGCGACTGATTTGATGTCGAAAGCGTTATTCAGATGCTGTGCAGGCGTGCCATTTAACCAAGTGGGGGTCGGCGGCGCGCTTGCCCACAGGTGATCGGGGCCGGTGTGATTAGGCACCTGGTCTTGAATGATTTTCAGGCCGAGCGCGTGCGCTCTCTTGACCAGCTCTCTGAATTTATCGAGGTCGCCGAAGCGCTCCTCAACGCCATAAAAATTGATCGCGCCATAGCCGTGATAATCGGTCACCCCGCGCGCGTAATCGAAATCGCGGGCGCGATTGCTGTTGTCATAAACCGGCGTCATCCAGATGGCAGTGATGCCGAGGTCTTTTAGATAGGGCAGGCGGTCAATGATGCCTTGCAAATCGCCGCCGTGATAACCGCGCGGATTGGTGCGCGAATAGAGGCCGCGCGACTCTGCCGGATCGTTGTTGTTCGGGTCGCCGTCGCTGAAGCGGTCGGGCATGAGCAAATAGATCACATCATCGGTCGTGAATCCATCATTGCGACCCGATGGCGAAAGTGATTCTCTGATGACGAAGCGCGCAGTGGCCGCGCCGCTCTGAGTTTGCAGACGAATGTCGAAACCGCCGGGTTGTGCAGCAGGGTCGAAGTCGAGAGTGATAAAGGCATGGGTTCCGGCTTCATTGGCTGAAACCGCAAGGATGCGCGCAGCCGCAGAGTCCGCCGTAGCCGTAGCGTTTTGCAGGTTGCTCCCATAGACAAGCAGGCGCAAGGGGCGAACCGACGAGTTCACCCACCAATCGGGCGGCTCAAGGCGTTCGATAGAAGGTGGGGCTTGTCTGATGGTAACGGACGGGTGGCGACGAGCCTGAGCCGAGAAAGTGAGAAAGCAGGCAAGGGCGCAGGCCGCCGCGAGCGCGGCAGGCAGAAGGGTGAGGCGAAACCCGTTCCGTTGTGCAACCGGCTTCGCCTCAAGGGTACGACTTGTTTGCAGTCTCCTCATAATACTTGCGAGGCTCGCAAGACTCGCTCGACTCGCCAGACTTACGAGGTCAGCTTATCCGTCCCGATCAGAAGATCAGCTTGGCGCGCAGTTGCCCCTGTCGTTGCGGATAGGCATTAAAGATTTGCCCGGGCAGGTTTCCGAAGTCTACCGTGCCGTCGGCATTGAAGTTCAGGAAGTTGTTCGGCACCACTCGCTGAACGTTGTTAAAGAAGTTGAAGAGTTCCAATCCCACTTGCAAGCGGAAGCGCTCGTTGAGACTGGTATTTTTGAAGAGCGAGAAGTCGGTGTTGAAGCGGCTGGGGCCGCGCAGGATATTGCGTCCCGCGCTGCCAAAGCGCACCACACCGCCGCCCAAATTGGTCACCCGTCCGCCGGGCGGAGCAAAGGCATTCGGATTGAATTCCAAACCGGCGGGAACATTCTCGTTCGGGTCGGAAATCAAATCGGGTCGCCTGCCGTTGCCAGTCACAACCGAATAGGGTTGTCCGCTCTGCCCGATGATGATGAAGTTGACTTGCCAGCCGCCGAAGACTTTATCCACCGTGCCGCTTTGATTGAGGAACGGTCGGTCTTTGCCGAACGGCAAATCGTAGAGGATAGATGAGACGAATCGGTGGCGATAGTCGAAGCCCGAAGTGCCTTTCTCGCAGGAGAAGCAGAAAGGATTCTGCGGACCGCCGAATTCGCCGCGCGCTTCGGCAATGGCGCCGAAATCGCCCGACGTTTCATCAAGGGTGTGACTCCAAGTGTAGGCGTTAATCATCACCAACCCTTGCGAGAGTCGCTTCTCCAATCGCACCTGCAACGAGTTGTAACTCGAAGCGGCGCGATTCTCATAGGCTTTGATAAAGGCCAGCTTGCCGCCCGTGGCGGTGCGCGCGAGTCCCAGTCCGGTTGAAAAGCTGCCGTCCTGAAAATCGCCGCTGCCGAGATTGCGCGCGGCCAGCAGTTTCTTTGTCGAAGAGCCTTGATAGCCGACATCGAGAACCCAAGTAGGCGCGATCTGCCATTGCACGCCGAGGTTGTACTGATGCGTGTAGGCGGTGCGGTTATTGGGATCAACGA
>CAYXVU010000025.1:0-40070 GCA_964468725.1 uncultured Clostridia bacterium | reverse complement strand
AAGAGTTATTGGGTGTTGATGTCGGCTTATGAGAGCGGACGAGTGAA
The DNA here is from genome assembly GCA_964468725.1 of uncultured Clostridia bacterium. Classification (GTDB taxonomy): domain Bacteria; phylum Acidobacteriota; class Blastocatellia; order UBA7656; family UBA7656; genus CAYXVU01. The sequence continues at coordinate 40,023 of CAYXVU010000025.1, read as the reverse complement.
GGAAAACGGCGCTGACATTTTACCGGTCGCAGCATTTTTGACCTCAATCATCACGCTCTGACCGGGAGCGATGAGCTTGCCTGCTTTGGCGGCGATAACTAAATTGGTCGGCGTGGCGGCATCGTTCGAAGTCTTCTTCTGCTTCTGCCCGTTGACATAGATTTCGGTAGGGGCTTCAAAGTTTGCCCCCGCAACCAGCAGCTTCTTGCCTTTGATGCTCACGTCGAAAATTTGCGGCGTGCCGTCGTTGGCAACGGTCGAGAAGAAGTAGGCTGCGCCGGGTTGTTGATGATCTGCGCCGCCATCAACACCTTTCTGCGGAGTTCCGACGATCAGCGAATGGCTGCCGTCCAGAGCCACGCTTGCACCGAAGATGTCGTTGGCTGCGCCGTCGTTGGCAGAGAGTCTGGATTGCGGCTCCCAAAGGTTGCCGTTGCGTTTGAACAGATAGGCCGCACCTTGGGAGGATTTGCCATCTATGCGAGTTCCATACGCGCCAACCGCGAGCGTGTCGCCTTTCACCGAAACTGCCCACCCAAATCCAAGGTTGATCACAATGTCAGCCGCGTCGGCTACGAGCTTGGCCTCTTGTGTCCAGCTACCGTTTGAGCGCTGAAAGACATAGGCTGCTCCCGCAAATGGTGAATCCCCGACCTCCACGCCGTAAGCTCCCACCACCACCGTATCGCCGCTCACGGATACTACGAAGCCGAAATTGTTACTGCGCGCTCCGTCGCTAGCCATCAGTTTTGCCGGTTGGCTCCAGGTTTGTCCCGCGCGGGTAAAAACATAAGCCGACCCGATCTGAACATCGCCATTGTCTTGCGGAGCGCCAACCACTATCGTGTCTCCGTGTATGGCGACGGAGTTGCCGAAAAAGTCGAAATCCTGCGGGTTGTCGGCCATGAGTTTCGCTTGTTGCGACCACGTCACACCGGAGCGCACAAAGACATAGGCTGCGCCTTTACTGCTATCGGGTGTACCTGCTGCATCGTGAAGAACTGCGCCGACGACAATGGTGTTGTTGTTGATCGCGACCGACTCGCCGAAGCGGTCGTTCTTCCCCAAGTCGTTGCTGATCAGCTTTGCTTGCTGCGTCCACGTTGCGCCCGCGCGGGTAAAGACGTAGGCTGCGCCAGGGGCTACCGCATTTAGGGTTGGAATATTTACTCTTGCCCCAATTACGATGGTGTCACCATCAATGGCGACGCTATAGCCGAACTGCGTATTGACTGAGCCATCGGTGGCGAAGAGTTTGGTTTGCATCGTCCAAGCGCCGTTGGCACGCACATAGACATAAGCGGCTCCTTGACTGGTATTGCCATTGAGATCAACAAGCGGAGCGCCGATGACCGCGGTGTTGCCACTGATAGCGACCGCCCAACCGTAGGCATCATTGGCCGCGCCGTCGTTGGCTGTGAGCTTTTGCTGCTGTGTCATCGCGGCGATAAGGCTCGCACTATCGGGAGAAGCGGAGCCTTCCTCTTGCGCGCTTACGCGGAAGGTGGCCAAGCCGGAGAGCAACAAATAGGTGGTAATCAGCAAAGTGAAAAACATGGCCTGCCAAGAATGAGATTGGGATTTCATATCGTCTCTTTTATTGGTTGCAGATTGTTAAATATGTTTCCTCACGCTGACGAGAGTAAGCGGAAACCGAGTTGGCAACAATCACCTGTTTATGTGAGGACGTGAGAGAAAAACGAGCGGCTCAAGCGGTCAGCTCATGAGTTCAAATGATGCGACCGGATATGATTCCCGCAGGCTGTTGTTGGTAATCGAAAGTGCGGTGCAGTGAGAGGCGGAGAAGAACAAATGGCCACGTCGCCACCCGGATGCGAAGCGATTACGAAGTTCTCTTCGTCTGCTCCTGCTATCTGCGTGCCGACGTGGCTGATGCCTTCAATCGCCAATCGGAAGAAGTCAGCGCCAGCCCTACAGCAAATCAATGAGCAGAATCAAAGCCATCATCAGGACGGCAACCCCTCTGCCTTTGTGCGAGGCGAGCGGCCTCGCGGGCGTGCGCGATACAACTTTCTCTATGTTTTTCATATCAACACTTCTTGCGTGAGCAAGAGTTATTGGGTGTTGATGTCGGCTTATGAGAGCGGACGAGTGAAGGAAAACGACGCCGAGGTTTTGCCGGTCGCGGTGTTTTTGACTTGAATCATCGCGGTCTGACCGGGAGCGATGAGCTTGCCCGCTTTGGCGGCGATGACCAAATTGGTCGGCGTGGCGGCATCGTTCGAGGTCTTCTTCTGCTTCTGCCCGTTGACATAGATTTCGATGGGGGCTTCAAAGTTTGCGCCTGCAACCATCAGCTTCTTGCCATTGATGCTTGCGCCGAAGATTTGCGGTTCGGCTTGATTGGGTGTATCCGTCAGGGCATAGGCGGTGAGTCCGAATCCCTGTTGACCGCTCACCACTCGTCCGGCGACAATCGCGCGCCCGTTTTTCTGAATGGCAACGGCCTCGGCTTCATCGAAGTTATTGAAGAAGTCGGTCGTGACCTTGCCGCCGTTGCCAAAGGTAGGATCAAGGCTGCCGTTCGGTTTGTAGCAAACCAATGCGAAATCCCGAAATACATCATCCGCTATGCTCCCCAGGGTGGCCACCCCGACTTGCAAGATGCGACCGTCGCTCAGCAATGCGAGGCCGTTGCCAATATCAGTCTTGCCCGCAAAGTCGGTAATTACCTGGCCCTTGTCGCCAAACGCCGGATCAAGGCTCCCATTGGCAAGTAGCCGCACCAGCAGAAAGTCCTGCACTCCATTGCGAATGGCTCCACCGATGAGGATGCGGCCATCGGGTTGGAGGATGATATTCGTGGGGCTCTGGGCGGAGGAGCTAAGAGTCTGAATGACTTTGCCGCCCACTCCAAAAGTGCCATCGAGAGAGCCGTTGGGCAGGTAACGAACATAAGCGGAGCGCTCGTTTGTGATGCCCACTGCGACGATGCGTCCGTCCGGCTGAATGGCCAGATCACGAATCTCTTCAAAGTTTTCAGAAAAGTCAGGGTCAATAAAAAGATGGGTGTTCAGTTTGCCGCCAACCCCGAAGGTCGGGTCAAGCGTCCCGTTTGCCGTGTAGCGCGCCAGTGCGAAATCGGTAGCCGATTGATTGATTGTGGCGCTCCCGCCAACCACGATGCGTCCGTCGCTCTGCACGGCAATCGCTGCGGCTTCATCGTGCAGGCCAAAGAAATCGGTCGTCACTTTGCCGCCGTTGCCGAATGAGGTGTCGGGTGTACCGTTCGTGTTGTAGCGCGCGATGCCGAAATTAATGGAGGCATCACTCCCATGAAAACCTGCGACAAGGATTTTGCCGTCGGCCTGAATGGCGATGCCCAGAATGGTTGCAATCAGCCCTTCGGCTTTCCCGCCATTGCCGAAACTCGTATCGAGTGTGCCATTGGCGTGAAAACGCGCTACGTCTGATTGACCAAATCCGGCAATGACGATCTTGTTATCGCCCTGAATGGCGATTTCGGTGGCGGCCATAAAAGTATCGGTGATTCTGCCGCCGATGCCGAAAGAAAAGTCTATCTCGCCGGGCTTCACGTGGGGAGCAATCTCCTGCGCGAAGGCGGATAGGGTAGAGGTCAACAGCAATAACAGGTTCAATAGGGATGCCGCGAAGGTGATCGGTTTGCTGATACGGTTCATGACGATTTCCTTTCTCTTTTCGGTTACGGTTTCAATGAGTTATTCCTCGCGCCCACGAAGGTAAGCCGAAACCGGGTTGGCAACAATCACCTGTTTATGTGAGTTCGTGCGGATAAAAAGGCGTGCGACAGTCGAGAGCTACTGAGTTTGGATGAGGTGTGATGAGGAGGCGCGAATGAGGCAGCTTATATCGAATCGCCCAACAACCTGAGCGAGCGGCGTTGAGCGGCGGTCTCAGACCGCCGCTCGGCCATCTCAGATCAATTTCCTCCTATCCGCCCGCAACGCTACAGATGCGAGAGCCGAATGCTCGATGCGTGGCGAAGCGTAAGTGCTTTGATAGGGAAAGAGTCTTCGAGCCGTTTGGGTTTTCGCTCAGGGGTTGACCCCTTTGCCGCTGCTGACGGCCTTCTCCCACATCTGCGCGAAGTACTCGGCGTTCTTCAGGATGTTGCCGCGAATGTATTCGCCATTGGGCTGTTTCAAAGACATATCTCTGAGAAAATCGGCCAGCATTCCGTAGTGCGCTACGCCTTCTCGGCGATAGTCCCACGATTTCTCGCCGGTCTTGCTCATCGGAAAGATGGTGGAATAGATATTCGCCCCGCTGGCAGGCGGCGGCCCTTTGACTAAGCCGTTGAGGTCAGTGCCGAAGGCGACTCTGCCGCGTCCGATCAACTGGCTGGCGGCGATATACCGCTTCAGAAAATCGTCCGCTCGGGCATCGTCCGAACCCAGCCCGAACATGCCGCCGAGCTTGCCTAATCGCTGAAGCTGCTCTTCGGTGCGCGCGTTTTCATTCGGCGAAACGATTTGTCTGAGCGGGGCATTGCTGCGCGCTTTATCAATCGGCCACATGCTCCGCAGACTGTTATGCCCGGAGACCAGCGGGTATTTGTTGAAGACTTGCTCGGCCAGATCGAGCGTGGCATTGGCGGCAGCTTGGGACATATGGTCAATGTCAATGAGCATGCCGCGCTTCATCATTTCCTTGATGGCTTTGACGCCGCTTGGCGTCAGACCGAGCGCGTTTTTATGGCCGGTTCGATTGCAATTGGGCGAAGCCTTCGGATTGCGGAAGATGTCGAGGTTGAAGCCTTTGAATAATTTGGTGGCGGCCAGTCCGGCATCAAACCCTCCAGCGTTGAAGCGATAGGCGATCTCTTCTTCGGGCGTGCTGCACGCGAGATTCCAATATTTGCCGCTGACCTGGTAATTGGATAAGTTGAAGATGTCCTGATAGACCGCCGTGCCGCCAAACGGATTGTCAATCACATGGATGGGAAAGATATAGCGCACGCCCGTGTTGTAGAGGCGGTCGAGTTCAGCAGCGACCACCGCATCCGGGACGGTGCGATTGGCATAGTCACGAATAAAGTTGCCGATGTTATCAATCTCGATGCCTAACACCACCGCCATCTTATTGGCGGCGATGATGCGCCGCAGGTCTGCGGGGGTGTAGGCGACTTCCATAAAATCGTCGTGGCGTTTGACGAAGGCTTTGATCTCGGCAACCTGCAAGTCGGCAGAGGCTTTGTCGTCGGTTGGCCCGTCGCCCGGCCCGGCCACACCTGACGCGATGGTGAAGTTATTGACCGCCAGCGCGATCATCACTCGCTGTCCAGCATCGTATGAACGGCGAATCCAATCTACCCACATCTTCTGATGCGTGATGTCATTCCATTTCGGATAGTCTTTGAAACTCGGATAGCCGACCGCGTTATCCGGCGTCACGACCGCTTTGTTAGCCTCTTGAAAAGCATCAATCACGGCTTGCCGCAGATTGTCGCCACAGGGATTTTCCGCGCCGAACCATGCCGTCCCGCCATGCGTTCCATTGTCTTTGCCGAGCGCCTGCGCGATGCTCTGGGCGCGGACTTTGTGTCGGCAGTCCGCATCTATCGGGAGCAGGGAACCGACATCCGCCCCGCCATGCACGAGCTTGCCGCCAAACCCTAAGTTGACCATCGGATGTGCATGCAGATCGGCAAAGCCGCGCAGGTTGCCCGGCAGACTGCGCCACCACTCACCTGCCATAAAGCCGCCAGTCTTGGCTGTGGCCTGTAAATCTTGCGGGCTTTGAATGGACACCGTTAGTGTGCCGCTGCCGGTAGTCGCGCCTTTCGGAATATCCACCCATTGGCCGGAGATGGATTGCCCTTGTCGCTTGCCGATAAAGACGTGCGCGAAGGCCGGTTGCTCAGCTCCGCCCGGATCGCCGTAGAGAGAGTGTTCGGCGAACCATACGACATCGCCGTTGGGCAGTTCGCGCACATAGTAATAGGCATAATCGTTGCCCATCCAGACGGCGGTCAGATTGTTATCGCCGCCCAGAAAGCCCGCCGGTCGGCTGCGCGCGGTCGGCGGATAATCGACGCGCCCGCGAATGCCGTTTCGTATCTCGATGCGCGGCACGGCGAGATGCCAGTTTCTGCTACCGAATGGCGTGCTCGACGAGACTTTGACCAATGCAGAACCGCCTTCGCGGATCTCCAATGTTAGCTCGCCCATTCCTTGCGTCCGGCCTTTTGGCACATCCCAGAAACGCGCGGTAATCTTATTGCCACTAACCGTTCCCACCAAAATATTGGCATAGAGTCCGTTGGGATTTTCGCCTAACCAATAGACTTGATTGCCAATTTGTCGAATGTAATATGCGCCGCCATCATCCGACTTGAAGTAGCCGGTATGGATTTGCGCAGAGGCTTGGTTTGCCAACACGCCCAGCAGCAGAGCGCAGACAAACCACAGAGCTAAACTTCTGAGCGCGGTTTTGATTCGATTCATGTCGGTCTCTCCTTCTTTTCTGGATCATCCGCAGGGCGAGTAACCATCTGCCCTGTGTTGCCGCTTTGCCAGTGTGGCAAAAGCGAATGTTGTGTGGTTATCGAGCGCGGGGCGCGCGCCTGATTCGCATCAGCGCCGTACCCAAACGCAGGCGAGTCAGGAGGCAAGGTTCGTAAACCAGCGGGACGACATGCGCCCTTCGCTTATGGGTTGCTGTGCCCGCCTGCCTATCGCCGTTGGCCCTAACCGTGTGACAGGGGAACGCGATCTGCCCGCGTCGGGGGGAGAACGGCGACCAACGAATCGAGGCAGACCAGCAGATTCCCGCTCTGTTTCTTCAAAGCATGGACGTTGCGGCGGTTCAGGCGTTCGACGAGAGTCTCTATCGGCAGCCCGGTTAATAACGCGGCGTGATCGAGCGCGGCCATATTGACCAACCGCGCACAGGCCGTACACCACAATAACCAACAGCTTTTTTGTTCTGTCGGACAGATTCGATAACCTCGCTCACTCGTCGTCTTTTCGTTAGCCATCGCTCCTCCGCTGGGTCACGCGTTGTTGATTGTGAAGCTCGTGCCTCACGACGAAGAAGGTAATCGCAAACGGCAACCGCAACAATCACCTGTTTATGTGAGAACGAAGCGAGAAAAAGGGGAAGAAGGCGGCAGGAATGCTGAGTTTAGATGAGCCGTTCCTGTAGGGCTTTGGCGACGGCTTCGGATTTGGAATGGACTTGCAGCTTGCGATAGATGCTTTGCATATGCGTGCCGATGGTGTTGATGCTGCTATTGAGTTCGACGGCGGCTGTCTTATAGCTGTGCCCTTCAACGAGCATCTTCAATAGGCGGGTTTCGTGCGGCGTCAACTTGTAGTCGGACTTTTCCGGCGGGCTGAACTTACGAAACAGCGAGATCACGCGTCCGGCGATTTCCGGCGACATCGGCGCGCCTCCGGCAACCGCCTCTTTGAGCCCTTCAATCAACCGAACGGGCGGCGTCTTCTTGAGCAGATACCCGCTGGCGCCCGCACAGATGGCTTCGAAGATGCGGTCATCGTCGCTATAGATGGTCAGCGCGACCAGCGACATGTCAGGGTAGCGATCTTTTAAGATGCGCGCCCCTTCGATGCCCGACATGCCGGGCAAGCCGATGTCGAAGAGAATGACATCGGGCAGATTCTTCGGAATCTGGGCAATGGCCTCTTCCATCGAGCCGAACTTGCCGACCAGTTCATAGCCGCTGGTGCTGTTAATCAAAAAGCCGATGCCTTCACGGATGGCGTCGTGGTCTTCGATGATGGCGACTTTGATCGGTTTCGGTTCTATCATAGGCCGCGTTTCGCTGGTTGTGTAAACGGTCGAAATCACTGTCCCTCTACCTCAAGCATCCTGAAAAACAGTGCCAGTCTAGCGCAAGGCTTGCGCCCTGTCACTCACCAAAACTGGTGAGTTCTGCCCTCCGGCTTGCGGGTTAGAAGGACGAGAGTCTCTCTACCTCAAAGAGGTCAGGGCGGTGAGATCCTCTGACGAGCGCATCTGCTGCCGTCGAGGGAATCGGCAGCAGAGGACGACCTCACACCGCCTAGTCGAACTGATGCACCGGATGATGAGGGAGGCTCAACCGCACCGTCGTACCACTTTTTTGATGAGACTCAAAAACGACTTGACCGCCCAAAGTGGCGGCGCGCTTTTGCATATTCTTCACGCCGTTGCCGGATGCGCCATTATGCAGATTGAACCCTTTGCCGTTGTCACGAACCGTCAGCACCAGATGTTTGCCCTCGATATGCAAGTCAATCTCCACTTGGGTGCATTCGGAATGGCGGACGACGTTGTTGAGGCTCTCTTTGAAGATCAGAAAGAGTTGCCGCCGCACATCTGCGCCGAGGCGAATGTCTTGCTCTTCCGGCGGCGCTTGAAACCGAAAGGCGATATTGCGGGCAGGCAGCAACTCGCTGGCAAAGTTCCGCATGCGGCGCGTCAAATCATAGAGGTGATCGCGCTGCGGATTGACCGCCCATACGATGTCGCTCATCGAGTCAACTGCTTCGCCTGAGATGCGGGCGATGACGGAAAGATTTTTGGCTAAGTCCGAATCCCGTTCCGGCAGTTGCAGTTTCGTCACTTCGCTGACGATGGCAATGTGAGAGAGGCTCGCACCGATGTCGTCATGGAGGTCGGCAGCGATGCGCGTGCGAACGCGTTCGAGTTCGAGCAGGCGATTGACGCGATAGCGATAGAAGAGGAATGCGGCAGCCGCCAGAGCGAGAGCCGCAAACAGCAAAAACCACCAGCGTTGCCAGACCGGCGGCAGGATGGTGAAGGCAAAACTGGCCGGTTGCGAGTTGATGCTGCCTTCGCCGCTGATGGCCTGTACCCAAAAACGATAACTTCCCGGCGCCAGGTTGGCATAATTGACCGTCCGCATCTCGGTCGGCGCACTCCATTGCGAGGTTGCGCCCTCCAACTTGTATTGGAACTGCAAGTTTTCGCCGAGTCCGAAAGCGGGTGCGGTGAAATCGATCTGCACTTGATTCTGATCGGTATTCAATTCGAGGTTCGGAATGTTCGTTTCGCCGCGCTCATTGATTGGCTGCGGGTCACCGGCAATGCGTAAGCCGGTGATGACCAAGGCGGACGGCACCGGCTCGGCGGGCGGTTCGGGCGTAAACTTCGAGATGCCTTTGAGCGTGCCGATCCATAGCGTATGGTGACGGTCTCGATAGATGAATTTGGTGAAGTCGCTGCTCAATCCGTCAGCACTCGAAAAATGTTTGATCTTTCCGTTGTTCGGTTCGATGCGATCAATGCCGCGCACCGTGCCGACATAGATTCTGCCCCATTGATCTTCCCCGATGCAGCGCACATTGCCTGACGATAAGCCTTCCCTTGTGGTATAGCGAATCGCCGCCGGTTGATCGGAAAGCGGGTTGACATAACAGGTGACGCCGGACACGTTATCGGCTACCCAGAGACGATTCTGCGAGTCCATAAACAACGCCGTGATCGAGACTCCCGACATCGTCTCTACGCTTTTGAGTTCGATGAACCGCTCTGAGGTATAGCGGCAGACCTTTCCATCGGTAAAGCCGAGCCAAAGGGTTCCCGATTGATCCATGTGAATCTCGCTACAGTTGGCAGCCGACGGCAAGCCATCGGCAAGCGTCAAGAGATGAAAGGTCTCGGTGGCGCGTTGCCAATAGATCAGTCCGGGAAGCGAGGCTTCCGTAATCTGGAACCACAGATTGCCGCGCCTGTCTTCAAAGGCGCGTCGAATATAGTTGTCCGGCAACCCATTGCTGGTTGTGTAGACGGCTTTGAGTCGCGCCTGCGCATACGGATGATTCGGGTTTTGGGGAGCAAAGCGATAGACTCCCGCGCCGCTGGTGACCGCCCACAGGTCGCCCAGGTGATCGCGCCATAAGGCATTGGTCATCCAACTCTGCTTCGCCTCGCCCGGCATCTTGAGTTGGGTTGTCGTAACCCCTGTACGCGTGAACCTGTGGATATACCAATCGCCGCTGATGACGACCAAATTGCCTTCCTCATCTTCGAAGGCATTATGGATTTCAGTGAGGCCTTCGGCATTGGTTAGGTCGTAGGTGATAAAGCCCTGGCGAGAAAACTTCATCAATCCGCTGGATCGTGTTCCGATCCAGAGGTTGCCATCTTTGTCCTCAAAGATTTTCAGAATATCGGTTCCGCTCAACCCGTTTTCCCTGCCATACCGTTTGAAACTGCTGCCGTCAAATTCGGTTATACCGCCGCGTGTGCCGAACCATAAGTGCCCATCGCGGGTCTGGATGACCTGATCCACCCAGTCGTCTATCAAGCCGTCTTTCTTGGTGTAGAACCGGATGCCTAATTGATCGCTGCCGGGATGCGTCGCCAGGCGGCAAACGCCTGTGCTGCTGCCCATCCAGATCATCCCTTCTTGATCTTGTAAGAGCGATTGCACCAGACGAAACGCCGGATGATCTGCGGTCGTATAACGCCGGGTGCGGCCATCTGCTGCAATGCGATACAACGCGCTGCCCGGCGCTGCCAGCCACAAATCGCCGTGCCCATCCTGTAGGATGTCACGGATGCCGGGCTGGAGTAAGGTAGCCGTGTCGGCATGGCGAATCGCCACTGATTGAAAGCGCTCGCCTTCCGGCGTCTGCTCCAAGCGAAACAGTCCTTCGTCTGTGCCGACGTAGATCACGCCGCTAGCGTTTCTGTAAACGATATTGACCCGATTCGATTTTTCGGTATGTCCGATCTGATAGGTTGCGAAGAGCGCGCCGGATTTTTCGCCCCTTGCCGAGCGCCGTTTGCCCGCCGGGTCGAATTTGCACACCCCGCCGCCATTAGTCGCCACCCAAAAGGTGCCGTCTGCGTTCTCCAAAATGCTGTTGATGGTCGGATTCGGCAGCCCGTCGGCGGTCTTATAGGTTGTAAATTTGCTGCCATCGAAACGGCTCAACCCGTCGCGTGTGCATACCCATAAAAACCCTTGCGAGTCTTGAAAGATATTTTGAATAAATGAACTGCCCAATCCGTCGGGTACGCCGTACTGCTTGATCGAAAAGCGTTCGCCGTGCGCCGAGATGACCGGCAAGCAGAGCAGCCAAAGAGCCAAACAGAGACCGGCTCGACCGAAGCCTGATCCGGCGCTGCGAAGTGTGTTTATCAAAACGCTGCCCATAAGTCATCCGATTGCGCGATGCTATGTGGCTCTCTCCTATTCGTCAAGCGCGGAGGCCGAAAAACCATTCGTCAGCGGGTTTGTGAAAGATTATAATCGCACCATTCGTTTCGCATTTTATCCGCGAGGGGTGTGATATGAAGCACGCAAATCGCAACTCGTTCATCGGGTGTTTGCTGGCGGTTTTGCTAATTGCGCCGCCTGCTCTGTTGGCGCAAGCGACGCAAACGGGCGAGCCTGATAAGCCGATGTGTGATGAACCGCGCGCGCTCGGACTGGTACAGCAACAAGTCGAACTTGCCAAGACGCTCGACAACCCGGCGCAAAGCGTCCCGCTGCTGATTCGCGCCGCCGATCTCTTATGGCTGCGGCAAGAAGAGGCAGCCCGCGCCATTCTGACGCGCGCCTACGATCTGGCCGAAAAGCATTATCAGGAGAAAGGCAATGAGGTGCGTCAAGAAGGTCGGCTGCGGGTGCAAGCGTCCGATCAACGCTTTGCCGTCATCAGCGCCGTCGCCCGCCGCGATGCCGCTTGGGCGCGCAAACTCTATGAACGCGCCGCCGAAGAGACCAAACGCGAAGCCGAACGCGCCGCTCAGACTCCGACGGCGGGCGCGGCCAATTCGCCAAGCTATGATGGGTTGCAACAATTCGGCAGCAAGGTAATCAATCTGGCTTACGGACTGTTGGCCAGCGATGAAAAAGCGGCGCTGGCTATGGCACGCTCGGCCTTTGCCTATCCGCTGTCGTATCGCTTCAACAGCTTGCTCTTCAGATTAGCAGAGACCAATCGGCCAGCGGCTGATCTCCTCTATCGTGACGCGCTCAGCGCGTATGCTAAACGCGAGGTGCAAGGGTTATTCGACTTGGCGCTCTATCCCTTTGCCTTAGCCCGCTCCATCGGCAATCCCTCGACCAGTCGCTCACAATCTCTGCCGCCGACTTTCTCTGCCGACGCCCAGTTGCAGCAACTCTATCTGAATGCTTTGCTGATGCGCGCGCAGGAGAGCCTGAAAAGCCCCGTGCAATTTCCCGAAGACCGCCGCAACCTGCGATTCGATCATTACCCGGACGCCGCCCAGATTTTCGTCGCGCTCTCCGATCTGGAACCGGCCATCGCCGCGCAGCAACCCGATTTTGCCAACCGTGTCGCCAGCATCAAAGCGACGCTTGCCGCTTATCTGCCCGCAGACTTTCGTCAGCAGACCGCGAACCGTTTGCAACAGCAGCAGGAAGAGAGCGCAGACAACCAATACGAGACCAGTCTTGCCAAAGCAGAAACCGAAGCCAATCCCAATCGCCGCGACGATCTGTTAGCGGAAGCGGTGATGGAAGCGCCGGAGTCAGAGACCGCAGAGCGGCTTGCCGACATTGCGGCGCGCATCGAGAGCGTGAAACTGCGCGAGCAGATTCTCGGCTGGCTATTTTTTGAGGCTACGCAAAAAGCCATTCGGCAAGGCGACCTGCGCGAAGCCCGATTACTGGCCGAAAAAGTCGAACAACTCGATCAACGCGCCTATCTCTTGTATCAAATCGCCTCGGTGGCGCTGACCAAACTCGAAGACCGCGTGCGCGCAACCGAAGCCCTTGACGATGTTGTCGCCGCCGCCAAAAAAGCGCCCAACTCAAAAGAGAAGGCGCGCACCCAATTGGGCATCACGCACCTCTTCGCCAAATTCGATAGCCTGCGCGCATTCGAAGTTCTCGAAGAGGCCGTACATACGCTCAACCAACTCGAAAATCCCGATCTCAGCCAAGCGGTACTGCGTCAGAGCATCGAAGCCCATTCCTTCACAACCTTTCGCAGTCTCTCAGTCGAAGGCTTTCGCTTGGAAAACTCGTTTACCCAACTTGCGCCGCTCGATTTTGAACGCGCCCTCAACCTCGCGCAGAGCCTGCGGGATAAGCTCTTGCGCGGCAACGCCGTCCTTGCGCTCGCCGCTCATTGTTTGGAGAGCATCGAAAAAGCCGAAAAAGAGAAACGATCAAAGGCCGCTGCCCCGAAAGACAAACCCTCCGAGTCAGAGGCCGAACCCAACAAACCCAAATCGAAAAAGCCGCGCAATCCCAACGCCTGACGCGGTGAATGGCTCGCCGCCAGAGGATGAGAAGATGTGCACCCTTCTGCCTTGACCGCGAAGGCAGAGCGGCATGGGCGATTGGTTTCACTCTTTCACAACCGGCAGCTTGATATGCGAAGGGTACAGTTTCGAGCGAAAGATGCGCTGCGTCGCCGCTTGATAATCGGCATCGTTGGCCTGGTAGATATTCGGCACAAATTTCTGCGGGTTGCGATCAATCACTGGAAACCATGAACTCTGCACCTGCACCATGATCTTGTGCCCTTTGCGAAACCGATGATTGGCATCGTAGAGGCTGATCGGATACTCGTACACTTTACCGGCCACCAAGGCCTCCGGTTTGGCAAAACTCCGGCGAAACCGCGCCCGCATCACTTCACAAGCGACCATCAATTGATAGCCGCCCATCTTGGGTTCTTTTTCGTAGGCTTCGGGGTATACGTCAATCAGTTTGACAATCCAATCGCTGTCTGTGCCCGTCGTCGAAGCGAACAGCTTGGCTAAGAGATTGCCGGTCACCTCAACATCTTCGGTCAGCGGTTCGGTTTCCCAACTGAGCACGTCGGGGCGCAGATGTGCGAAGCGTTGGTCTTCAACTTGCCAAGTGAACCAGCCCGATCCGCGAAAGTAGTAGGTCGGTTCGATGGGGCGAGGCCGATAGGGGACAGGTCGCGCCGGGTCGGAGAGATAACTGTCAAAGGCTTGCGGATTGGCGGTCGTCGGCGCGTCGAATGACAACTTGCCACCGTCATGAAAATAGAGGTTGCGCTCCGTTGTCTGGCGGCGCGGCGGCCACTCTGCGTGGGTCTGCCATTGGTTGCTGCCGGTTTGAAAGGTGACGGCTTCAGTGAAGGGAAGCGTGCCTTGATCTTTGAGGTAATAGGCAAAGAACGGCGCTTGAATGTTGGTGCGGAAGTATTTGCTGGTCGGAGAGTCAAAATTGATCTTGCCCAGATTCGTTCCTTGTCCGCCCGCCCAACCGCCGTGATTCCATGGGCCTGCGACGACGTAATTGATCTTCTTTGCGTCGTGCTGTTCAAGCGTGTAATAAATCTTCCAGGGCCCCGCGTAGTCTTCCTGATCCCACCAACCCAAGACATTGAGCGTGGGAACCGTAACCCGCGTCAGGTGCGGAACCAACGACAGCTTTTGCCAGAAGGCATCGTAGTTCGGATGATTGACGAAATCATTCCAGGTTGGCAGCTTGCCCTTGAAGTAGCGCTCGTTGGCGTTCGACAACGCGCCGAGTTTCAGATACCACTCATAGGTATCATACTGATTGAATTCGAAGGTGTAGTTGGTATTCGAAGTCTCCATCATCGCTACGTATTCAAAGCCGTAGCTCAAGCGAAACGCCCCGTTGTGATGAAAATCATCGCCCATGAACATGTCCGCAGGCGAGGCTTGCGGCGAGACGGCGCGAATCGCCGGATGCGGATCAAGCATCGCCATCACCGTTAGCCAGCCGCCGTAAGAGATTCCCAACACGCCGACGCGACCATTGTGCTGCGGGACATTTTTCAACAACCAGTCAATCGTGTCGTTGGTGTCCGTACCCTCATCAATCGAGTTGGGAATTTTTTTGTCGCGCACCGGGCGAGTCATCACGAATTGACCTTCAGATTTGAAGCGCCCGCGAATGTCTTGAAAGACGAAGATGTAGCCCTCATCTGCGAGTTCTTTGTAGCTCGAAGCCAACGCCGGATGAAAGCCTTTGCTGTCATGCGCGATGCCGTAAGGCGTGCGGGTGAAGAGAAAGGGCAGCGGCGCAGCCATCTGTTTCGGTACGAAAATTTCCGTGTTGAGGCGCATCCCGTCCCGCATGGGAATCATCGCCTCGATCTTCGTGAATCGTTGCGCGAGGCCTTCGCCTGCCTGCGCCTGCGCAGTTGCGGTCGGTAAAAAAAGGAATGCGGCGATTAGCAGCCCGCCGATCAATGTCACGTGTCGAAAGACCTTCCTTCGCATAACCGCCTCCTCCTGGCTTATCTTCTCAAAGCCGCTCTGTTGCCTGCTCCAATCACAATGCGATTTCGGCCATGGTGCGAATGGATTGCAGATCACTCGCGCCGCAGATGATGGTGGTTACTCCGGCTTCGCGCCAAGCGGCGAGCCGGTCTTTGATGCGGTCGCGCGGGCCACATAACGCCACTTCATCAACCAGCGCATCGGGCACGGCAGCGATGGCTTCGGCCTTCTTGCCTGCGAGATAGAGGTCTTGCACATGCTTGGCCGCAGCTTCGTACCCATAACGGCAGGCCAGTTCGTTATAGAAATTCTTCGAGCGCGCACCCATACCGCCGACATAGAGCGCAAGCCCCGGCTTCACCTTCGCCCGACAGGCATCCACATCATCTCCGACGACCACACTGACGGTTGGCGCAATGTCGAAATCGGTTAAACCCTTGCCGTCCATGCGCCGCGCGCAGCCTTCTTCAAGCGACGGTCGAAAGACATTCAACCGATCTGGTGAGAAAAAGACCGGCAACCAGCCGTCGGCAACTTCGGCGGCGAGCGCGACATTTTTCGGCCCGATGGCGGCAATGTAGATCGGCAAGTCGGCGCGCATCGGATGCACGATGGATTTGAGCGGCTTGCCCAGTCCCGTGCCGCCTTGCACCGGAATGTCATAGTATTCGCCGTGAAATTCGAGCGGTTGCTCGCGCTTCAAAATCGTCCGTAGGATCGAGACATATTCGCGCGTGCGTTTGAGAATGCTGCCATAGACGACGCCATGCCAACCTTCGACCACTTGCGGCCCCGACGCGCCTATGCCTAATAGAAAGCGACCGCCGGTCAGCAAGTCAATCGTCATCGCCGTCATCGCCGTCATTGCTGGTGTGCGTGCAGGCATCTGCATGATAGCAGTGCCGACTTTGATTGTTTTGGTCTGCGCCGCTAACCAAACCAGCGGCGTGACCGCATCCGAGCCGTAGGCTTCTGCTGTCCACAACGAGTCATAGCCGAGCCGTTCGGCCTCTTGTGCAATCGCTACGCTATCGGCTGCCCCCGGCCCCCAATATCCGAAGTTCAATCCTAACCGCATGTCGCATGCCTCCTGAAAAGATGACGAGTGACAGAGAAACGAATCCAGAATGGAGAATTCCGTTTTCAGAAGGAAAGCGGAAACGCAAAGCGAAGACCTCTCTTTCTACGCTGACGATTCTGATTCTTGAATTCTCTCTTTTGAATTTTTGCTATCGCTCGCCCTGGTCACGTGAAATCGCGTCGGCATACTAATTCAACGACCTCCGCATTTCAAGCAAGGGCTTGGTGCGTGGTGACGAAAGGCCTTGCATTTGGGATAATCAGCCTGCACTCCATGCAATGTAATGAGGCAAAAATGGCGACGCCGCAATTTCGCGTGCAACAACTGGCCGAGCAGTTCTGGCGCGACGTTGCAACGACCGGCGACTACCACCGCGACCTGATTGCGTGCTTGTCTGAGATGGCAACCGCGCCAGACGAGAGCGCGGTGCGAGCCGCGACGGAGGCTCTGTTCAGCTTACTGGTTGAGCGGCTAGCCGACTCCTTCGAGCCTGTCGGCGTGCGCCTCTACAATCGCCTCTTCGCGCAAGTCATCGAACATTGCCGTCACACAGAGAAGGGAAGCAAGTTACATGAAGAGTTGAATCGCTTCGGGCTGTACACCGAAGCCGATCTGGTTCGACGCGCCGAGCGATTGCGCCAACTGCCCGCACGTTGGCGCGGCGATAACGGTCGCGTACGGCGCGTGCTCCTGTTGTCACGGGTGACCATCGGCGCGGATGTGGCGATTACCAGCGTGATGATCGAGCGTTTGAAACAGGAGTTTCCGCGCGCCGAAATCGTGCTGGTTGGTGGGGGGAAACTCAAGGAATTATTTGGCGGCGATGCGCAGATTCGCTTGCAACCGTTGCCTTATCAGCGTGCCGACGTTCTGCTCAATCGCTTGCTGAGTTGGCTTGATCTTGTGCGCGCTGTGCACAGGATGACGGACGAACTTGAGGCAGGCGAATATGTAGTCGTTGATCCCGATTCGAGGCTAACACAACTTGGTCTGTTGCCGATTGCGCCCTCCGAGAGGGCGGATTTCAAGGCAGCATCTGCGTCGCCGGACTATCTCTTCTTTCCGAGCCGCGAATACCAAGCGGCTTCCTCGCTTGCGCTTGGTGAACTGACGCGACATTGGTTAAACGAGACGTTCGAAGCAGAGCAAATGGTGTTACCTCGTTTGCGCCTCGCGCCGGTTGATTGCGAAATGGCGCGGGCATTGATTCGCCGCCTCAATCCGAAGGGGACGCGCAAAATGGTCACGCTCAATTTTGGCGTGGGCAACAATGTGGACAAACGGATCGGCGATGAGTTCGAAAAAGAGTTGGTCGCCCATCTGCTACAAAGCAGCGTTGCGGTCATCCTTGATAAAGGAGCGGGAGAGGACGAAGGGCAACGCGCGGATGCGATCATTCGCCATGCGCTCGCGGCACTGCCCTCGCTGCGCGTGATCGAAGTTGACGAGAGGAACCTGCAACGGTTGCTGGCGTCGACGGATGCGCCGCCAGCCGACTTATTGGTCTGGCAAGGCCGGTTAGGGCTGCTTGCCGCGATGATTGCCGAAAGCGCTCTGTATATCGGTTATGATTCGGCGGGGCAACACCTGGCCGCCGCGCTCGGCATCGGCTGCATAGATGTGATGGCGGGCTTTACCTCGCCGCGTGTGGCAGACCGATGGCGACCGACGGGTGCGGCGGCGCACATTGTGACGGTTGACCGTAGCGCGGCTTCATTCACGGAAAAACGAGTGTTGATCGAAGTGCTCGGTTACGCGCGCGAACGATTGCGGCTTGATTAGAGACAGGCGGAAACTTTGTAAAGCCCGATCAGACGCTTACCCAATGGATCGAGCGTCTATGTCAATATGGAAGGGCGCGATTCCTTATTTTTATCCACACCCTTGTAATCGGGGTGCTTCAGGGAGGAAGCAAGATGAAGAGGTTATTGATGCTTCGACATGCGAAATCGAGTTGGGATAATGCGGCACTGCGCGATTTCGAAAGGCCGCTTGCGCCGCGCGGAGAACGCGATGCGCCGCGCATGGGAGAGGCGCTCAAGAAGCGCGGCACGCTGCCCGATTACGTCTTGGCTTCGACGGCCACGCGCGCGAAAGCGACTGCCGAACTCTTTTTGTCCGCGGCAGGCCTCAGCCTTGCGCCGCAGTTCACCGACAGCATTTATGAAGCCTCATCGGCGGAGTTGATGAAGATCATTCGTCGCTTGCCCGATACGAGCGATTGCGCGCTGTTGGTTGGCCATAATCCGGGCTTCGAAGATTCGGTCGGTCGTTTAACAAAGACGTTCCATCACCTGCCGACGGCGGCGCTCGCCTGCATGGAGTTCGCGGTTGAAAAATGGGAAGACATCGAAGACGGGGCAGGCACGCTGCTCTGGTTGCTGACGCCGAAATCGCTGAGTGAATCATAGAGGAGGAGGCGATGGACGATACCCGATTGCGCGGCAGTCTGATCGAGTTATTGCGGAAAGGCCAAGCCCACGTTTCGGCGGAGCGGGCGCTGGCCGATGTCAAAGCCAAGATTCGCAACCTGCGTCCCGCCGAAGAGGCGCATTCGATTTGGGAAAACTTGGAGCATTTGCGCATCGCGCAGGAAGACATTTTGCGCTACACGCTTGATGCCAATTGGCAATCGCCCGCGTGGCCGCAAGGCTATTGGCCTGCGCGCCGGGAATTGGTGAGCGATGAGATATGGCAGGTATCGGTCGAGAGGTTCTTTGCCGATCTTGATGAGGTCGTCGCTTTGGTGGAGAACTCTGAAATTGATCTGACGGCTGAAATCCCACACGGCGAAGGGCGCACCTATCTGCGCGAAGTCTTACTGGTCGCCGATCACAACGCCTATCACCTCGGCCAAATCGTTCTGCTGCGCAAACTGCTCGGCGATTGGGCATAGCGAGACTACGAGCTTGATATAGCGAATCCCACAACTTCATAGAGTGTGTAGGAGCCGCTCTTGCCTTTCAACTCGACGGCGAGGGTTTTACCGATGCGAACCTGCTCGCGCACTTGTTGATAGGTGTCTTCAGAGATCAATAGATTGGTTCCCGCTTCTTTGTTTGCCGATTCGATGCGGCTGGCGAAGTTGACCGAATCGCCGATAGCCGTAACGCGCCGGTCTTTGCCATATCCGACATCGCCAATCACCGCATCGCCGAAGTGAATGCCTACGCCGATTTCGAAACCGTGCGCGTAAGCTTCTCGCAAATAGGGTTGCAATTGCTCGACGGCTGCCAACATTGCCAGTCCGGCGCAAACCGCTTGTCGGGCGGCCTCTGCCGTATCCGTGAGGCCGAACAACGCCAGTATGCCATCGCCGATGTAGTTGTTGATGTCTCCGCCATTGGCGGTGATGGCTTGCCCGATGTGATTGAAATAGCGATTCAGCACATGCACGACATCATAGGGCAGCAGACGCTCGGAAAATGATGTGAAGCCGCGAATATCGGCAAATAAGATGGCGATGCGTTTCTCTTCGCCGACGGCGCTCGGCGTCGGATTGGCCAATAATTGCGCGGTCAACTCTTCGTCTTCATCGTCAAGGACGATGCGGCGAATCTGCACATCGCCCGTAACCCTCGTCTGACAAGCCAGCCGCATGCAGGGTGCAAAGTGTAAACGTTCCGCCATCTCTTGCTCGGCTTCGTTGCGCGGTGCGCAGTGTTCCAGCCCTTCCTGAATCGAGACGCGACAGGTCGAACAACGCGCATTGCCGCCGCAAGCGTGGGCATGCGGAATCTGCGCGCGCAAAGATGATTGCAGAATGGTGTCGCCGTCGCGGCACTCGACTCGTTTCTGATCCGGCAAATAGGAAAGCTCAGGCATAACAGAGTCCCTCCTGTACGGAGCCGCGCACCGGCGTCAAGGATTCGCCGTCTCGCTAACGATGCGTGACGGCGCACTCTCATTTTTGAAGACATCAATTGCCGTCACTCGGTAAAAATACCGCTGGCCGAGGGCGACGCGATCATCATGAAAGGTCACGGTTGTCAGCGGCTGCGCGGTCAACCGCGTCCAACCCGTCTCCGCAGCGTCGGCTGCATCGGCGCGATAAATATAGTAGCCGATGACATCGCTCTCCGGGCTGGTCGGCCAGAACAGACTAATCACGCCATTGGCCGAAGCGATTGACACGGGGTCGGGCGGCGCAGGCTTAAATGTATCGGTTGGGGTGATGGCAATCGCTTCGCTGTCGGCGCTTTCCACCAGTCCGCTTGTGCCTTGCGACAAAGCACGCACCAAGTAGAGGTAGGCTTCTTGATAATCGAAGCGATCATCAATGAACTGTGTGCCGGTGATGGGTTCGGCATTGAGCGGGTTGGTAAAGGCATCGCGCTTGGCTTTGCGGCGATAGATGTTATAGCCGACGATGGCCGCCGGTTGACTGCCATCCACATTGGCTGTCGGCGCTGTCCACGTGATCTTCACTTCGTCTTGCTCCGCATCGTGAACCGTGAGGCCAGTCGGCGGCAGAGCGATGGCCGCCACCGGTTCGACGGCGACGGTGGTCGAAAAGGCGGCCAGTTGCCCGCGCTTGTTGCTATAACGTACTGCATAGCGCAGGCGAATATCGGCGAGGCTTCCGGCGCTTCGAACATTGAGCGGATCGGTGAAGCGCAAGCTTCTGCTCTCTGCCGCTTGCGCTTCGATGGCGGCGCGATCCAGAAAGCCGACAAGCTGGGCTGCTGCTTCGAAATCATCTGAGTCAAGCACAGGCGCTTCGCTGCGTTGTTCGATGAGGCGATAAATCTCCACCTGCTTGATGTAAGCGCTGCTGGATTCGTCTTGCACCAAGCGCGGCAGCGGCCACGATAGAAAGATGGCAGAACCGCGTTGTATCGCCGTCAGCGTGCGCGCTCGTTCGGTCAAACGGGCAGGCGGCACAGGCGCACCGACCTTCCCGCAGGCGGCGCTGAAGAGGGCGCAGAACAGCAGAACATAGATGCAGGGATGAAGGGCTGATGGGGTGAAGCGATGCAGAGGAGGAGTGAGAACGGAAGAAGATGGGAGCCCGTCTATCGGCCTCCCGGTCTCAGCTTCTCTCTTTCTCTCCTTCTGCTTTCTCAGGCTCACAGTATGTATCGGCTGAGGTCTTCGTTGCTGACGATGGCCGCCAGTTGTTTTTGCACATAGTCTGCATCAATCAGGACGGTTTTGTTTTCGAGGTCTGGCCCTTCGAATGAGTACTCGTCGAGCAGCGTCTCCATAATGGTATGCAGTCGCCGCGCGCCGATGTCTTCGGTCTGCTCATTGACCGAAAACCCGAATCGCGCAATGGCGTCAATCGCATCTTCGGTGAAGGTCACGTCAATGCCTTCAGTCTCTAACAACGCTTTGTACTGGCGCACAAGCGAATTTTTCGGCTCGGTCAGAATGCGTTTGAAATCGTCAATGGTGAGCGGTTTGAGTTCGACGCGAATCGGGAAACGTCCCTGCAATTCGGGGATGAGGTCGGAGGGCTTCGAGACGTGAAACGCACCCGCCGCGATAAACAGAATATGATCGGTCTTCACCATGCCGTAACGGGTGTTGACGGTTGTGCCTTCGACAATCGGCAAGATGTCGCGCTGCACTCCTTCGCGCGAAACGTCCGGCCCATGCCCGCCTTCGCGTCCGGCGATCTTATCAATCTCATCGAGAAAGACGATGCCAGACGATTCAACGCGCTCGACGGCCACGCGCGCCACCTGATCCATATCAACCAGCTTTTGTTCTTCTTCCTGAACCAGATATTCAAGCGCTTCGTCTACGCGCAGCTTGCGAACCTTCTGCCGACTGTTGCCGAACATATTCGGGAACATATCGCGCAGGTTGATGTCCATCTCTTCGATGCCCTGCGGCGTAAAGATTTCGAAATGGCCGGGTGTGTTGCGTTCCTGCACTTCGATTTCGACGATGCGCGCATTCAGGCGGCCTTCGCGCAGTTGCTGGCGCAGCTTTTCGCGGGTGCGCTCGAATTTTTCGTTGCCGGGATCGTCATCCTCTTCGCCATCGGCGGATGGAGTGCGCGGCAAGAGCAGATCAAGCAGGCGTTCTTCGGCATTCTGTTGGGCTTTTTCCTGAACTTCGGCGATCTTTTCGGCGCGCACGAGGTCAATGCCGACTTCGACCAAGTCGCGGATGATGGATTCGACATCGCGTCCGACATAGCCGACTTCGGTGAACTTTGAGGCCTCGACTTTGATAAAAGGCGAGTTGGACATGCGCGCCAAGCGGCGCGCGATCTCGGTTTTGCCGATGCCGGTCGAGCCGATCATGATGATGTTCTTCGGAATGACATCTTGCGCCAGCTCGGCGGGCAGCTTTTGCCGACGCACGCGGTTGCGTAAAGCGATGGCGACGGCACGTTTAGCGGCGTGTTGGCCGACCACGTACTTGTCGAGTTCAGCGACGATTTGACGCGGCGTCATCTCGTCAAGTTTCGGTTGACTGTGCACTTCGCCGGAAAGATAGATAACCATGATTTTTTCTTACCATGAAATCTGCCGGACAATCGCCTCGACGCAGCGGCGCGGAGTACGGATGCCGGTTAGATCTCTTCAATCACCAGACTTGCATTGGTGTAGATGCAAATTTCGCCAGCGATCTTCATTGCCTCTTCGGCGATTTGGCGAGCCGAAAGGTTGGTATTGCGGAGCAGAGCGCGCGCCGCTGCGGTTGCATAAGCGCCGCCCGAACCGATGGCGACCACTCCGTCATCAGGTTCGATGACATCGCCGCCGCCGGAAATGACCAGCGATGCGGTCTCATCGGCAACAATGAGGAGGGCTTCGAGGTGGCGCAAATACTTGTCGGTTCGCCACTCTTTGCCGAGTTCAACCGCTGCGCGTTGCAGGTTGCCGCGATACTGTTCGAGCTTGGCTTCGAAACGAGCAAAGAGCGTAAAGGCATCCGCCGTCGAACCGGCAAACCCGGCAATGATCTTGTCGTTATAGAGTCGCCGCACTTTGCGCGCTCCCGCTTTCATCACGGTTTTGTCGAATGTCACCTGCCCGTCACCGGCAACCGTAACACGCCCCTCGCGGCGTACAGCGAGGATCGTGGTGCTGCGAATGCGACGGTCTTGATGAAGACGATGATCTGTCTTTCGCATAAATGGCGACTATAGACTTGCCCTTGGGGGTTGTCAAGAAAGGCAATTTTTCGTGAAAAATTCACGGTTAGCAGAGGGCAGCCGAAGATCGTCTAAGAGAGCAAGCGAGTGATCCGGCTGCCCGCTGGCTGGCTTGCGCCGCCAGTTTGACCCGGTTGCTGCGCCGCAGCTTTCCAAACTTTTTTTGCCCGCCTCTCGTCCAATGACACGTATGACAAAGGCGCAGATGGCGCCGATAAAAAAGAAAGGGTGTGTTTTACCATCTTGGAGGAAAGGAATATGAAACAGAGTTTGGGAAAATCGTTGATCGCTCTTTCAGCAAGTTTGGTATTGGTAGGGTTGCTCATCCCAATGCAAGCGGAGGCACAAGGGCGCTATCGCGGCAAACGCTACAGCAAAGCCGACGTGGATCGCATCATCAAACGCGTGGAGACCAACAGTGATGAGTTCAAAGACGCTTTTGACAAAGCGCTTGATCGCAGCCGCCTCGATGGCAGTTCGCTGGAGGATCAACTGAATCGTCAAGTCAAACAGTTCGAAAGCGAGTTGGATGATTTGCGCGACGAGTTCGACAAGCACGATAGTTGGTGGGAAACCCGCGACAATGTGCAAGAAGTCAGACGCCAAGCTGACGAAGTGAATCGCTTGATGCGCAACGTTCGCATGGGAGCGGGCGTGGAAGCCAAATGGATTGCCGTGCGCGTGGATTTGAATAAGCTCTTGGGAATTTACAATCTGCCGTTGTTGAAGGGCGTGAGTTAAGTTGCGAGCAACCTCTGCGCCATAGGTTGCTAAGAAGGGCGCGGTTCTCTGATTTGTGCCATCCGCTATTGCGCCGTCAGAAACCGCGCCTTTTATTTGCTCCCGCTTCAATCGCGCGTGAGAAGAAGGAGATGGCCTGTTCGAGCTGACGTTGGTTGAATTTGGCCTGCCCGAGTCCCCTCAACACACCGCCATCGTTCGCTCCCAACGCCATCGCTTTTTCATAGGCTGTCGTGGCCTCTTCAAATCGGCGCAGTTGGAACACGGTTCTGCCGTAATGGGTATAGGCTGCGGGGTCGTTGGAGTTCGGTCGAACTCTAGTGCAGCGCATAAAGCGTGCCGCCGATGGAAACGACATAGAGGGTTCGGTTGGCGACAATCGAGGCCGTGAGCAAGCGGCTGTCGGCCTTGAATTTCCAGAGTTCCCCGCCCGTCTGCGCATCGAGCGCATAAAGAGAGCGTTCGCCCTCGATGTTATCGTGATTGCCAACTCCGAAATAGACGGTTTCTCCGACCACAATCGGATCGGTTATAGCCCAATCCTCTGCAACAACCTCCCAGAGCCGTTCGCCCGTCTGACTGTTGAGCGCATAAAAGTGATGGTTGCGGTTTCCGACAAAGATGACTCCGTTTCTGATCGCCGGAGATGACCAGCCACCGCTCGCGGCGTTGAAAGACCATAAGAGCGCTCCGGTTTCGGACTGGAGCGCGTAAAAACGTCCATCTTCATTTCCTACATAGATGATGCCATCGGTGATGGCCGGTGAATACCAAACACTCTGATCTTCGATCTTCCACTGCTCCGCGCCGGTTTGGCTGTTGACGGCATAAAACCCGACCTGTGTGGGGATGTAGAGGGTTCCCGCCTCAAAGGCTGGATTGGTAATCAAGGGCAGGCGTTTGCTAATTTTCCATCGTTGCTGCCGGGTGGTCAGGTCAACCGCATAAAATTTTCCATCTTCGACGCCGAAAAAGATGGCTCCTTCCGCAACTACCGGAGCGGTGAAAATGCGCTGCTTTGCTTTGAACTTCCATAAGAGCGCGCCGGTTTGTGCGTCGAGGGCATAGAGCCATTTCTTTGCGCCTGCATAGACTGTGCCGTCCACAAGAGCTGCGGAAGCGAAGACATCGGACAGCGGTTTGCTCTTGAACGACCAGCGCGTCTGTCCGGTTTCGCTGTCAATTGCATAGAACCGACCGTTGAGGCAGCCAATATAAATTGTGCCCTCGGCAAAGATTGGGCCTGCGTTTGCAGAAGGCCCGAGGCGTTGTTGCCACTTGATGCCGCTGATCTGGTTGAGAGCTTCTTCTTCATAAAAGCCGGTTCGTTGTTGGTTGCCGCGATATAAGACGAGCGATGCATCCATGAGGGCTCGATGCCAGCCCTCCGCTTTTGAACGGCTAGCATAGCGCGCGGCAGGGTGGCTCACAGAAGAGATAACTTGAGAGCCGGAATCGCCCCATGATCGGGAGGGCGAGCCAATCAATAAACTCAGACAGACAATCAAGAGCCCAGTTCGAATCAACATTCCGCCTTCTCCTCGTGCCTCATCGTTGACCGTCGCCGACCGGATGCAGAGCCAATCAACGTTAGGGTTGTAATTTCGTTTTGAACCATTCGACGATGATCGGCTCCAGACTCGGTTCCCTCGTCAACATCCGAGTGCCGTGTCCAACGTTTTGGTAAAGCAATAGTTTGGCCGCCGGGTTTTTCGAGGCGGCAACGATCTCTTTTGTCCATGCCGTGCTTCGTTGATCCTCCTGACTGGAGATGCCGAGGATCGAAATCTCATTCTGTCTTTCTACGAATGCTTTGGTTCCCGCATCAATCGGCCCGGCCATCAAGACTAGCGTCTTCACCTGTTCGGAGTGGCGTTGGGCGAGCAAGAGAGCTTGAAAGACGCCGCAGCTTGCGCCCCCAACGCCACTCCTCTCTTGATTCACACCGGATTGAGAGAGTAAAAATTTGAGCGCCGCTTCAGCATCGCCACTCCACTTCGTGCGCCAGTATTCGAGCCCCTGTTGCATTGTCCCGCCCGCAAAGCGTTCTCCGGCACTTTCGCCGATGCCGCGATAATCAAAGGTCAAGACCTGAAACCCTTGCTGCGCCAGTTGGCTGGCGAGGCTGTCAAGCGGTGCGCGACCGTTGCCGTCGCACAGGTGAAAGAGCAGAATGCCGGGACCGGGCTTGGCGGACGAAAAGAGGGTGCCTTTCAAGGTGATTCCGCCTGCCGCTTTGATCTCCACCGTGCGCTTCTGCCCGCCTATCGAAGTGGTGAGAGCATCAATCGCTGCAAGCGGGTGTGAAGATGCCTTTGCGACATGCAAATGCGCAGTTGGCGCAGAAAGGCTCGCCCATAGCAAACTGGCAAGCAGTATGCTGAACCGTTTCATGTTGCCCTTTCGCTTGACCTGAACGGACGCGTGCTGCTTTGCTCGCGCAACCCGCCGATGGCCGGGGATTTCGGTTGATCGCCGCTTACTTCGCTTCGGGTTCCAACACAATGTCAAAGATGCCGGTCTCGAAGCTTTTGCCATTGACCGTATGCTTCTCTGCTGCGATGGCATTTTCCGGGCGATACATCGGGTCGCTCTTTTTCGGTTCATCTTGAAAATGAATCTCGGTGACCAACGGTTTGTAACCCGGAGACATGGCCAGCAGATGAAAATGAGCACAGCGCCAGAAATCCGGCGAATTCAAGGCATTGGGTCGGTACGGAATCGGGCGAATGCTTTCCACTTCATAGAGGCCGGTTTCCGACGACACCAACCGCCCGCGATTTCGGAAGTCCGTCACCCCGTTCGAATACTCTTCGTGCATATCAACGTGCCAAAGATCGAGCACCACACCGGCCAGCGGGCGCTTGGTATCGAAAGCCCAGACCCGACCGGAGAGGACGAAAGGTGTTCCCGGTTCGCCCGGCAGGCAGAGCTTGCCGCGAAACGGCGCGCCTGCTTTGTACCACGGGCCGTAGGGCATGGGCGTCACTTTCTTCAAATCACTTTTAGGGGTGATGGCCTCTTTGGGCGGCGCTCCCATCTGAATCATCACGCGTCCGATCTCCTCGCCACCAATTGTAAGCGTCGGGCGGGCATCGGCGCGCAACAGGAGGCCGCTTGCGCCCACCGTTGCCAACCCGAAACCGGCTTGCCGTAAAAACTTGCGACGTTTTCTATCACCCATGTTTGGATCCTCCTTTTTCATAACGAATGGTTGATACCCGTTTGGTACCGGTTCGTGAGAGCGCGAGGCGGCGACTCGCGCTCTCAATTTGCGTCGAAGCTGTGTGCCGGATCAATCAGGTAGGATTCGGCTGTTTGCGCTGCCGCAACGGGCAGCAACAGAAAGAACAACGCGACGAAGATGATCGCTCTTTGCATAAGTTTTGTTCTCTCCCTCTTCTTGGCAGCCGTTTGCCGAAGTCTTATCCCCTTATCTCACTCGATAACCTAACGAGGGCTATGGCTGATAAAGCCAGGCGCTCGCATTGGCAGGCATCTTGCCCGATGATTCAGAACTGTAGCCGCCGACGATCAGGACATCGCCGTTCATTAGCCGCGTCGCCGTAGCGTAATAGCGGGTCGTTGCCGTGCCGCCTTTGACGGCGCTGAACAGCCCTGTTTTCGGGTCATAGACCTCCACAGGCCCGCCTCCGGCCACCAAAATTTGGCCATTGCCGAGCACCACAACGGCGTCACGAATCTTGTAGCGAGCGGTATTGAGTTCGCCCGTCGCGGCGAAGACGCCGGTTGCCGGGTCGAAGATTTCAGCGCTCGCATAGCGCCCTGCCCACATATACCTGTTGGAGCCGCCGATGACGATGACCTTGCCGTCCGGCAATATCTCTGCACAGTGTTTGTAGCGCATGACGCTCATGCTGCCGACCGGGATGAAGCGCCCGGTTTTCGGATCGTAGATTTCTGCCGTTGCGGTAACGTCGGTTTGCGGCTGGCGTCCGCCGCCTGTAATGAGAATGCGCCCGTCGGTCAACAAGGTCGCTGTGTGGTCAGCCCGCTTCTCGGTCATGGTGCCAGCCGGGGTGAAAGCGTTGGTGCGGAAATTATAGAGTTCCGCTAAGTCGTGGTTCTCGCGCTCTCGGCCTTGCCCGCCTGTCAACAAGACTCTGCCGTCTTGAAGGAGCACGGCTGCATGAGCCAGTCGGGGTACGCTCATCTGTCCCACAGGCGTGAAGGCGCTGATTGAGGGATCGAAAATTTCGGCGCTCGCCAAAGCGCCCGAAAAGAATTCTTCATCCGAACCACCGGCGATCAATACCTTGCCATTAGGAAGTAGCGTTGCCGTGTGGCCGACACGTGGTGTCGTCATCTGCCCGGTCTCGGTGAATTGCCCCGTAGTCGGATCGTAAATCTCCGCGCTTGCCAAAATGTTACCTGCTCTTTCACGTCCGCCCGCAACTAATACCCTACCGTCGCCAAGTAGCGTCGCCGTATGGTTGAAACGCGCGTCTTTCATGACGCCAACCGCTTTGAGCGTGCCGGTTGCTGCGGGCGCTTTCGCGGGGGCGACGCCGATGCTGAGGTATTCCAGCTTTTCTCGCCACGAGGCCATCATCGCCTCATCCAAATTCAATATGCCCTCACGCGATGCCCCGTCAGGCAGAGGCGAAAATCCCGCCAGTCGTTCATAAACCGCAATTCGGTCTTTGCCGCTGACCCGAGCAAGCAGATGCCAAAGGGTCAGTGCATCGCGGCTGCGGGCTTCGGGGAGAATGACGGACAAGGCCGAGGCGCCGCCATTCTCGAAATCGAATTTGATGAGCGCACTGCGAAAGGCTTTTGTCGCGCCTTCAAAGAAAGGCGAACCGATGCCGAGGCCGGGTTTGCTGAGACACATTCCACCGGCGGGGATGAGAACCTCGCGCCCAGTCAACTGAAGCGCTACCCAGCCGGAGGTGACCCGCAAGAAACTGTCGCCTGCGTCATCGACTTCAAGGCTATAAGCACAACCGTAATCAACCGCCAGCGCCGCAGGCGTCTCAACGGAAAAGAGTCGCGGTGGCGCAAGAATCGTCGCGTAAATTTTCCCCCGTTGCAGCGCCAGCCGATGATTGCTGGCATCGGCTTTGAGAAAACGGAGCCGGGTGTTGGGATCAACTTCAACCTGACCGAGCGCGCCCACTTCGAGCACTGCGCGAGATTCGCCATCCGTCTCCAGCCATTCTCCGGGCGCAATGGCTGCTGCGCGCTCGATGGGTCGCTGATTGACTGTAGGATTGCCAAGCAGCCGCATCACTTCCCACCGAACAGGTGGTGATGAGAAATAGCGCCACAGTGAGCCTGCAACGATGAGCAGGATGACCGTCGCAACAGCGACAGGAATTGCCGGTTGCCACGACCAGTGCTTTCGAGGGCGGGCGACAGTTTCTTGCGCGCTCCATTCCGGCTTGCCGGTCGGGGATTGATCGGGCAAGGCATAGAGTGACATCAGTTCGGCGGCGAAGCGTTGCCGTTCATAGGCAACGCGACAGCCTGTGCAGGATTGCAGATGGTCGTCGAGTTCGCGTTGCGCCAGGTCTGGAAGCTCCGCATCGAGCGCTTGCACAATCCATCGCCGATAGCGCAACGCGCAACCCCAGTCGTTGATCTGTTTTAGCAAGTGGTTGCTCATCTCTTACAGCGTGTTGCGTAGGTGTTCCAGCTTGCGCGCCAGCAAGTCTCTGGCGCGAAACAAGCGTGATGCCACAGTTCCTTTCGAACAATTCAAGCGCTCGGCGATGTCGGAAATTTGTAGGCCCTCAATGTCTTTCAAGATGACGATAACCCGAAGCTTGGGCTTCAAACTGAGCAAGGCGCGATTGATCTGCCCTTGAATCTGTTGGCGCAGGATGCTGGTTTCCATGACTTTGGACGCGCCTGCCATTGGCAATTGCTCATGAAACTCGGTCGTGTTCAATGTGTCTTTCATCTCGCGTTTGCGATAGTTCAAACTGCTATTGACGGCAAGGCGATAAAACCAGGTAGCAAAGCTGGATTTCCGATCATATTTTCCCAACTTCTGATAGGCGCGCAGGAAAATTTCCTGTGTCAGGTCTTCGGCCAACTCATAGCGTCCGGTCATGCCATAGGCCAGCCGATAGGCGCGCGCATAGAAACGGTCATACAACTCTTGAAATACCTCTATCCGACCGGCAAGAGTTTCGGCAACCAGTTCCTCATCGGTTCTGTAATCCTGCAAATACGCCGCCCTGTTCGAATGTTTCACACGATCATTTTAGACAGTTCACCCGCAAGGTTTTATCCTGTTTTTTGTAACTGATTGGTAAAGTCTGGCAACAACCGATGCGGCGCAGGCTTCGCCCATTTGGCTCGCCGCCGACAGCAAAATTCTGTTCGCGTTGCGCCCTATTCGCGGGTAACTTCAAGTAAGCAGAACTGTGCGCCTTCCGGTACGCCAAATTGCTCGGGGCGGAAGAGAAACGCGCCGCCGCTTTGGCCGATGGTAACGAATTGCTGATTAAGCAGATTGGTGATATGCAGGCGCCCTGTTGCTCCGATCCGATGCGCGAGCGGCGTCAGATCAAAGGGCACGGAATGAAAGGTGTGCCAAGCTTCGGAAATCTGACCGAGATAGGCGACGAGGCGGTTTGCATCCTGTCTGAGAAAGGTGATCGCACCCCACACCCCGCTGTCGAAAAGTTGGAAGGTGCCATTGCGAAAGACCGCTGCGGCGGTCACCTTCAGCAGGTGCAAATAGGCTTGATAGAGCGCAGTGTCTGTGGTTTCTTCAATGAGCGGCTGAAGTCGTTGTACGGGCAACCGCTCATGCTTGCCCTCCATCTGCCCTTCGTGAATCAGGCTCGAAGACGGTAGCGCCAAAATGAGCGCGGCGGCAGCGAGGTTGTTCTTCGGCGTGAAGACCGAGGCTGCACGCGGTTCGTCGTGATTTTCGATGAAGCAGAGCGAGCCGCGCAATTGTTCGGGTGATACGGCGAGCCGGTCATAAACAGCTTGCGCGTTGCGCGCAACCAGGCCATCGTAGAGTTTTTTCTCATAAACAAGGTCGAAGCCCATCTCTAAGAGAGGCTGCTCTTTGTCCCAATAGGTCTCGGCGATGAAGAGGAAATCCGGTCTTTCGGCCTTAACGGCTTGAATCGCCTCCCGCCAGAATTCCTCGGGCATCTGCTCATCAAACCAGGCCTGCGAACGTTTCGGATACCACTGCCGATAAATATGGTCGCGCAACACCAACATCGCCATATCGCAGCGCACGCCATCGGCATAGCGCGCAATCCATTTGAGCGTGTCGATCATCTGCGAGCGCAGCGCCGGATTGGTGTAATCCAGTTGCGCGGTATCGTGCCAAGGCGGAAAGAATGGGTCGCGCCCGAAGGCAACAACTTCGCCCGATGGGTGCAAGAAGTATTCGCCGGTAGATTGATTGCGGGCTTCGGGATTGCTGCGAATGAAGAACTCCGGTTTTTGACGAATCCAGCGCGAATCGAGCGCCATGTGATTCGAGACGAAATCAACAATCACCCCTAGACCGGCACGGTGCGCGCGTTCTGCCAACTTGCCGAAAGCCGCTTTGCCGCCCATTGCGGGATTGAAATCGTAGGCAGGTACTGCATAAGGCGAGCCTTGAAAATCCTCCGACAGAATGCGCGAAATCTTTACCGCCCCCTTGCTGATTTGCCAAACTCCCATCACCCAAATCGCGTCAAAGCTGAGGGCTGCCAGGGCGCGCAACTCCTCTGCGCCAACCTGCTCAAACTTTTGACAATGCACGCGCGCGTTGATTTCGTAGATTCGCATTTTCACTCCTTACGGAATTCTTTCCGTTGATGCTTTTGGTTTACTGAGAAAGGGGGAGAAGAAATAAAAAGTTACGGCTTTTTGGTGCTTTCAGCCTGTTTACTGAGGTGAAAACCATGATTAAACGCCTTTTGGAGAAAGATTTAACATTTCCTAGCAGGTGTCCGTACATAGTGTTTGCATCCAATTGATTCTGGATGTATTCTCTATGTTGAATTGTCACCTGTTACGGTATTTTAGCCAGTGAGAGGATGTCAATCACAATTTGGACTTTTATAAAGTGGATGAGGCGCCGACAGTATAAAGGCGCCTTTTAGTATCTCGTAAAAACGTAAGGATAGGTCACGAAAATCGGCATGAAAGTTAGAGTTGATAAAGATATGCTGCTGGGGACGACGGATGACAGTCAGGAAGAGTTCGACCCGGCAGGCAGAATTGAGCGTATCGTTGCGGAGATTGACGAAGAAGAGGCGGAGTCGCTTTGGGAGGCGGTCGGCGTTGAGGAAGAAGAGACCCCTGAAGCGGTCGAAGAGCCGAGCGATGAGGTGGATGTTGACCTTGAGCCGGGCAAAGACGAGTCTCTCGACCCGATGCGCTTATACCTGCGCGAAATGAGCTCTGTGCCCTTGCTCACCCGTGAAGATGAGATTCGCATTGCCAAACGCATCGAACGCGGCAATAAGCGGGTTTACAAAGCTTTGTCACGGTCGTTCATCACTATTGAGCAGATCAAAGAGCTGCGGCAGATGCTGGACGAGGGTGAACTCAACCCGCAAGACATCGTAGACATCGCCACCGACCCGGAAGCGGAAGAAGCGCTTGAAGAGCAGCGCGAAGAGATCCGCCAGCGGTTGCTGGTTGATTTCGAAGAGATCGCCAAATCGCACGAAAAGCTCATGAAGTTGGTGGCGAAGATTGAGGCCGAACCCAAGTCTTCGAAAAAACTCAAGCGCATGCGGCGGCAATATGCCCATCAATTGATCGATATCTCGCGGCGCATCCGCCAATTCACCTTCGCACATGAGACCCGGCAACGCTTTATGGAAGCCATCGAGTCGGTGGTCTCGCACATTCGCGAAGCCGAAATGGGGCTGGAAAGAATTGAACGCGCGCTGGAATCGAAACGGCGCAAAGATGTAGACGAACTGAAGCGTCAACAACGCGCTTGGCGCAAAAGCATTCGCGATGTCGAACGCCATTATTCGGCGACGGCTGTGGATACCAAACGCTCCTATCAGACCATCATCAGTGCTGAAGCCGAAGTCGAACAGGCGAAGCGCGAAATGATCGAAGCCAACTTGCGACTGGTGATCTCGATTGCCAAAAACTATATCAACAGGGGCTTGCACTTCCTCGATCTGATTCAGGAAGGCAATATCGGGTTGATGCGCGCCGTCGAAAAGTTCGATTGGCGGCGTGGCTATAAATTCTCGACCTATGCGACTTGGTGGATTCGGCAAGCGGTCACCCGCGCCATTGCCGATCAAGGGCGCACCATTCGCGTTCCGGTTCACATGGTCGAAGTCATCAACAAGATTCTTCGCACCCAACGTTTGATGGTTCAAGAACTCGGTCGTGAGCCAACCCATGAAGAGTTGGCGCGACGCGTGGACATGCCAGCCTGGAAGGTTCGCAAAGCGCTCAAGATCGCGCAGCAACCCATTTCGCTTGAGACCCCCATTGGCGATGATGGCGAAACGACAATCGCCAGTTTCATCGAAGACCGGCGCTCGGCCAACCCCGCGGAGGCCGCCATTACTAATAACCTGCGCGAGTTGACCGAAGATGTTTTGTCTACGCTGACGCCACGCGAAAAAGAGATTATTAAGATGCGCTTCGGCCTCGATCAGTCGGGCGAAGAGCGCACTCTTGAAGAGGTCGGCAAGCACTTTAATGTCACCCGCGAACGCATACGACAGATCGAAGCCAAAGCCTTGGCCAAACTCCGACACCCGTCGCGGTCGCGGCGCTTGCGCGCCTTTCTCGATGGCGGCGTGATCATTCCCTAACTCGTTAATTCAACATGGAAAAAGCAGGGGTTGGTATCCGCCCCTGCTTTTCGTTTCGAAAGCACGCTCCTTCTTGCCGTAGGAAAACGAGGGGGGATTTGTCAGCGTTTTCCTGCACCCTGCCTGAAACAGCCGTAGGCCTTTGTTTAGCCGCTATCTTTAAGCAAGCAAACCGTCGCCGCACAACTCGCCCTCTGGCATCGCTATTGCTTCTTCACCAATAAGAGAAAAGGTTCACGAGAGGTTTTTATGAAACAGAGAGTATTTTCCCTCTTCATCGTCGTCGCTCTCTTGCTGGCGAACTCAACCTTCATTCACGCCAAATCCGGCCTGCGGTCGCGCGAGAAAAAGGTTCTCACTTACGAATCACAGTAGCTCATTGCCGAACCGCGATGGCCTCAGAGGCCGACAAGCGCTGGCGCTTTGAAGGATGAGATCATCGGGCGTAGCCGCGCGGATGGGTGCGATGCCAGTTCCATGCGCTCTCGATGATAGTATCGAGTTGGCTGTATTGAGGCCGCCAATTCAATTCGCACCGGATGCGTTCAGGGCTGGCCACCAACACCGCCGGGTCACCAGCGCGGCGTGGCGAGGTATTTATGGGGATGGTTCGACCTGTGATGCGTTGGGCGGCGGTGATGACCTCCTTCACCGAATGGCCATCGCCGCTGCCGAGATTATAGGCGGCGCTGCCGCGTTCGAGTTGAGCGAGTGCCAGAATATGCGCGTCGGCTATGTCCGAAACGTGAATGTAATCACGAATGCAGGTGCCATCAGGAGTCGGGTAATCATCACCAAACACCTGTAAGACTTTTCGCTGGCCGAGCGCGCATTGTAAGACGATGGGAATTAGGTGGGTCTCCACAGCGCGATGTTCACCCAGCCTCTCGGTCGCGCCCGACGCATTGAAATAACGCAGACTCACAGACTTCAATCCATACGCCGTGTCATACCACCGCAGCGCGTTTTCAAACATGAGTTTCGATTCGCCGTAGGCGTTGGTCGGTCGCTTCTTCGTCTCTTCGGTTATGGGAATCACCTCCGGTTCGCCATAAATCGCGCAGGTTGAAGAGAAGACCAGACGGGTAACCTCGCACTCGATCATCGCATCCAGCAAATGGAGTCCCGCCACAACATTGTTGCGAAAATAGAGCGCAGGATTGGTCATGGATTCGCCAACCAAAGCGCTGGCGGCCAGATGAATGACAGCTTCGATTTGATAGGTTAGCAATGCCTCTTTGAGGGTTTGCGCGTCGCTCAATTCGGCGATGAGAAAAGGCAGGTTGACCGGCACGGCGGCAGCATTGCCAGTGGACAGGTTATCATAGACAACCGGCTGATGCCCGCAAGCGAGCAATCGCTCCACTACGACGCTGCCGATATAACCGGCTCCGCCGGTCACTAATATCTTCATTTTCCAGTCACCGGTCGAAAGTCAAAGGCGACAAGTTGAAAGGTGAGGTTGAAAGCCCGAAGGTTACAAGTGAAAAGGCCACAGCGCGAAACCGTTGCCATCTGTCCGCTCTGTGGCCTCTCTCGTTTTTCAACTCATCCCTTCACCTTTTGCTTGCCGCCGTTAGCGCGTGCGTCGGTCGGTGCGGATGACCAGTTCGGTTCCGGGTTCAAGAATGAGTTGTTTCTCACCTTCAATATAAACGGTTCCGACACCCGCCGCGCCGCCGATGATGGCGCCTAAAATAGCGCCTTTCACGCCGCCAGCGATGCCACCGATGACCGCGCCTGCGGTTGCGCCGATGCCGCCGCGCACTTGTGAGTCTTTGGTGCGGCTGCCGGTCTGCACATTGCCTTCTTCGTCAACCATCTTCACATTTTCCGATTCGATGACTTTTTCCAACTGCGCGCTAAAGTCCGCGCGTCGGCCATCCGGCATGGTGATGCTGTCAAACAGGAGTGACATCTCCGTGCGGCCTTTGATGCGTCCCGACTTGTCGAGCTTTTCAATGTGGCCTTCGACGGTAGCGCCTTCGTATTCACCGGGCATCATCACCGTCGCCGTGAAGCGGTCGCCCGCGTGATTGGTTTTGGTATCAATCGTAGAAGTCAACTTGAGGCGCATTTCGGTATCAACAGGGAT
Source organism: uncultured Clostridia bacterium (assembly GCA_964468725.1). Classification (GTDB taxonomy): domain Bacteria; phylum Acidobacteriota; class Blastocatellia; order UBA7656; family UBA7656; genus CAYXVU01. Next base: position 4,027 of record CAYXVU010000025.1, on the reverse strand, counting down.
GTCGAGCGGACGCGTACTGCGTGGGCGCGACGGCCCTGCCATGCGATCCGAAGAGCGGTCTGACGGGCGATCCGAGGGGCGATCTGTGGAACGATCCCGTTCTGAGGGACGGTCGGAGGGACGATCCGAAGAGCGATCAGCGGAACGGTCGGCGGCGCGTTGAGCAGCGCGTTCCTGTTGCGCTCTGGCTAAGGCTGTCGCTTTGTAGAGCGTCTCGCCGTTGGTCGGCACGCTGGCGTTACGGGCTCGCCCGTAATAGCCATCGCTATAGCCCAAACGAAATCCCAATTCATATCCTTCGACGTATTCGTCGGAAGACACATATTTGGGGTCATACAGATTCTCTCGATTCTGATAGGCCTCCGACTGGCGGTAGCGGTCGGAAAGCGACGCGCCGTAATCTTTTCCGCCTTGCGTGTGGCCGTCGTTATACCCTTTTTGATAGCCCTGACCGTAGATGCTGAGGGGCGCGGGCTTCTTGAGTTGCGGCGCGGCTTTTGATGAGGTTCTCCTCTGCGCCCAACTCGTTCCCGTTAGCCCGATAACCAGAATGGCTGTTAAAAAGATCGGCAACATGGTTTTCATATATTTCATAAGTATCACCCTCCATCTGCGAAGTCTCTCGTAAGCGAAGTGAATCTAACAAGGGGAATGAAGCAAAGCAAATTCATACTGCTTATCCTGCAATTGTTCAAGCCGATTTAATAGGTGCTTGGTTGAGATTGCGCGCGCCGATTTCAAGTTGCCTTGTCGGGGGCGGAACGAGTTGATAAAAATCTCTGCTCATGGACATTCATCCGACAGCCCTTATCGCTGCGCGGGCGCGGCTCGGCTCGGCGGTTCGCGTCGGCGCCTACGCCGTCATCGAAGAAGAGACCGAAATCGGTGACGGCTGCGAGATTCGCGCCCATGCCGTTATCAAGCGCTTTACAAGCCTGGGCGAAGGCAACATCGTCTACGAACACGCCGTGATCGGCGGCGAACCGCAGGATGTTAGCTATCAAGATTGCGAGAGCTTCGTTCGCATCGGTGCGCGCAACCGCTTGCGCGAAGGCGTGACGATTCATCGCGGCACGCAGCCCGGCTCGCAAACGGTCATCGGCTCGGACTGTTTCCTGATGGCCTATGCACACATCGCCCATAACTGTCGGCTTGGCGACCGGGTAATTATCGCCAACAACGTAGCCTTGGCCGGACACCTCGATATTGCCGACCGCGCCTTCCTATCCGGTGGCGTCGTAGCGCATCAGTTTTGTCAAATCGGGCGGCTGGCAATGATCGGCGGCAACTCGAAGATCGTGCAAGACTGTTTGCCTTTTGTCATTACCGATGGCGTGCCGGGTCGAGCGAGCGGATTGAATATCGTCGGCTTGAAACGCGCGGGAATCAAAGCCAGCGAAGTGCAACGGCTCAAACAGGCCTATCGCTTGCTGCTGCGTTCGGGGTTACCGCTTGCGGAGGCCTTAGCGCGGATGGCGGAGATCGAAAGCCCGCTGGTCGCCGAATGGATTGACTTCATCGGCAAATCCCAACGCGGGTTTTGTCACGAATGAAAGCCGCCGCGTTACGCCCTACGCCACGCCTCTCCTTCGGCGCGTAAGCGATCAAGCGTCTGTTGCAACGCCTCTTGCTTAGCTGCAATCTCCTCACTGGTTGCCTGGCGGGCGACCGAGATTGGCTCGCCGATCAAAGTGAGGGCGCGCGTAAAGGGCAGGGGAATTTGCAAGCGATCCCAACTGGGTAAGGCGACAAAACGCTTGATGGCGACGTGAAAGGGGAGGATGGCGTGACCCGAATGGCGAGCCAGTGTCACCGCCCCGGGCTTGAGGACAAAAGCCGGGCCGCGCGGCCCGTCAATGGTGAAGCCAACATCCATACCATGTTCGAGGCATTGAGACATCTCTGCCATCGCCCGCGACCCGCCGCGCGTCGCCGAACCGCGCGCCGTACCATAGCCAAGCCGTTTGATAAACCGACCAATGTATTCGGCATCGCGGCTGCGGCTCGACATCACCACAATGCCGCGCCTGCGCCACCGCCAAGTCGCGCAGAAGATGCAGGTATGCCAAAAGGTAAAGATCGCCCGCTGCCCGCCCGCTGCGATGGCCTCGTGATGCTCGCCGCCGCGCGTCTCCCAACGCAAGGTTGAGCAGAGCAGGAGAATCAACCCGTAAAAGAATAGATCCGCCGCGCGAATCAACCAGCGGTCGCGGAAGCGGTAGGCGGAGAGATCAGAAAACTCATACACCTGCCGACGGAACTGATCGAGGTCGAAGGGGCGTTGCCCGCGCGCGGCGAGCCGTGCGCCGAGAGAGCCGTGCCCGGTTTTGCCCGTATGCGGCGGCATCTCGCCTGACTGTTTTTCTTTGGTAACCAATGGAACGTCTCGTATGGGTCTGTCGTTCAATACGCTTACGGTTCGAAAACTCTACTGAGAGCCGTTGAGTGTGTCAATCGTGCGGGTTTGGTAGTGTCCTAATCTTGTGGTGCTAATCCCTGCCCTATTTCAATCTCTGCTTGCCTCGCCATGCTGACTTGTGCATAGTGAAGACATGGCAGCAAAGAAACCTATCAAAGACCCGAACCTTTTCGCTAAGAGTGTATTCGACAATCTGCTTGATAAGCTAGACCCTGAAGCCGCCGCAGAACGAAAGCCAGAGCCAAAGATTAAGAATCCGAAGAAGCAGGCCGCTGGTCGCAGCGGCGGAAAGGTTGGCGGCAAGATGCGAGCAGAAAAATTACCAGCAAAGAAACGCCAGACCATCGCCCGAAAAGCAGCCGAAGCGAGATGGAAAAAGTCAGATAACTGATTTTGTGCGACCTTCGCTTATCACCTCTATTATTTCTTCGATTGGAAAGCCGATGCAGATTGGTTGACGTCTGTCTTTAAGTGCTTTTTGATATTCCTCATCGCTACAAATAAGTGCCGTACGACCACGAATCTCGACAAATCGTCTTGCAAGAACCTGCTTACCAAGTGCGCGAACCTTCACTTTATCCCCTTTTTGTAAGTCCATATATCACCTCCTAAAAGGTAATTATAAGCCCTTTGAAAGCAGACTCCAAAAAAAGTCCAGAAAGTAACCGTTACGGTATTGACGAATTTACCGTCATGCCTCATGATCCGTCTTGGGAGGTTACGGTATGGCAGAAAATAAAAAGATGACGCCGCCGTATGTAGCGTTTAAGACGCTTCTCGGTGCGATTGAGCAGCTTCAGACGCACGGCACACCGCCGAATAAAATCGACAGGACAGTTTTTCCGTCGTACTCCGGTGCAGTGACAAGCCAGCTTATTAGCGCATTACGGTTTCTGAAGCTAATTGATGGGCACGATTCGCCAACACAAACTCTTGAGACACTGGTGCTAGAAAAAGATAATCTAAAAGCCAACGTTCGAAAGATGATCGAATCCTCGTATCCTGACATTATGGCTTTGGATTTAGCGCGTATGCCACCATCTCAGTTGGACGAGGTTTTAGGCGGGGAAAATTACGCCGTAACTGGCGAAACCAAGACGAAGGCAAAGACCTTCTTGCTGAAGGCGGCTGAGTATGCAGGAATTCCGGTATCGCCGCTGCTAACAAAAATAACACGCAAGCCAAAAGGTTCAAATCCTAAAAAAGCAACCGTTGTGAAAACAAATGGACAACCTCAAACAAATGCGGACACGCTCCCCGAACGGAAGCCCGTTGAGCCGCCCACACAGGATGGCTCAACCACAACTGTACAATTAAAAGACGGCGGCAGTTTAACACTTTCTCTTGCTGTTAATGTGCTGAAGCTACGGGGTGCAGATCGAGAGTTTGTCTTTAGGATTATTGACAAAATCGAAGAGTACGAGAAAGGAAAGACTCAAATGGCAGATGATTCAAAGGCTGAATAGTAGGGTTCTATAAAGCGAAGAGCCGATGGATTACGGCCATCGGCGTCTTCATGAATCCCATTAGCTATCTTGGTTTGATAGGCGATTCGCGTCTATTCTGGCACATCCATAAATCGCCTTCAAGCTGAAAGTACACAACAAC
>CAYXVU010000024.1:0-40213 GCA_964468725.1 uncultured Clostridia bacterium | reverse complement strand
ATAGGGAGAGATCGGATACGGAGGCGCGCGGATGCAACGGATCGTCACGAATGTTCCCCGGTTGGCTGGTTGTGTCCGCGTCCATCGGTCACATTCACGTTTATCCGCGTCCTATCTCTGCTGACCGTTCCCCTCATTAGAAAGCTGAACGGCAATCGTTGCTTCTTATCGGTGTGCACAACCCTGTTGTCAGAACGGCACTCGGACTCTACAATTTGGAATTTCTTATGGACAATCTGGTGTTAGCTAACATCTTCTTTCGCAAAACGCGGACGCTGGTTTCCATCATCGGCGTCGCGCTCGGCGTCGTACTGGTCGTTTTAACCGTCGGGTTGGTGAATGGATTTTTGAACGAGCAGGGACGCCGCAACTCGGCGGTCACTGCCGAGATTATGTTCAACTCGCCGGATAGCTCGCCGCTCGAACTCTCCAAAACGCTGGCCATACCGATCCGCGATATTGACGCCCTGCGCTCCATCGAAGGCGTAGCCGAGGCTGTGCCCATTGGCAACCTCGTTGACTCCGCTCGCGCCATTAATGGCATCGAATACGATTCATTTACCCGCGTGTCGGGCAGTCGCATCGTCGAAGGTCGCTCCTGCCAAACGGGCAATGAAGCCATCATTGATCGCATTCAACAAAAGAATCGCAAACTCAAAGTCGGCGATACGATGGAGATGCTCAACCGTTCCTTTACCATCGTTGGCATCTACGAGCCGGAATCCTTAGGGCGCATCAAAATACCGCTGGCCACTCTGCAAGAGTATCTGAATCGGCCTGGACTCTGCTCGATGGCCTTCGTCAAAGTCACAGACCCGGCCAAGACAGACGAAGTGGGCATACGCATCAAAGAAAAGTTTCCGAACAACGACATCCTCTTTACGCGCGACCTTCCGGCGCTCTATGCGCGCGGCACACCGGCCTTACAGACCTTTTTGAAGGTTGTGATGGGACTCGCCATCATCATCAGCACGTTGGTGATTCTGCTGGCGATGTACACGACCGTCATCGAACGCACGCGGCAGATTGGCGTGCTCAAGAGCCTCGGCGCATCGCGCAGTTGGATCGCGTGGGAGATCGAAAAGGAAGCGCTCGCCATCAGCCTGCTCGGCATCCTTTTCGGCCTTCTGCTGGCGGTCGCTGGCAAGTATGCCATTCAACGATTCGCAAAGATCAATGTCGAACTCGAATTGCAGTGGATGATCTATTCGCTGGTGATTGGCATCGCTTCGGGGCTGCTCGGCGCGTTGTACCCGGCCATGCGCGCCGCCAATCAAGACCCCGTTAAAGCCCTAAGTTACGAATAATCGGTTGGCAGTTACAGGTCGGAGATTGAAGGCCAATGGAGTCCGTGAGAAGGCCGCACGCTATCTTGCTGTGTCGCTCGGTCGCCGCATCGCCCGTTCAGACCTTCACCGGCTCATCCCATTCTGTCTATCGGCGGGTCTCTACAACTTCAAAATCCGCGCGGCGTTGTCGTACAGAATCTTTCGCCTGACTTCGGGCGCGAAGCCTTCCAGCTTATCGAAATCACCGAGCCATCTGTCCGGCGTGATAAACGGATAATCGCTGCCGAACATGATGCGATCCTGCAACCGCTTGCGCGCTTCGTCCATGATCGCCTGCGGAATGTAGCGCGGCATCCAGCCAGACAAATCCATAAATACATTTGCTTTGTGGCCGATGATGGCCAGCATCTCTTCGTGCCAAGGCCAAGCTGGATGCGCGCCGATGATTGTCAACTCAGGGAAATCGGCAGCCAGATGATCGAGGTAGATCGGGCGCGTGTAATCGAGGCGCACGTTCATGCCGCCCGGCGTCCCGGCTCCAAGTGCGTTTGTGCCGGTGTGAAAGAGCGCGGGCACACCGAGCGCGGTGATCTTGGCAAACAGCGATTGAAAGCGCACATCGTTGGGATAAAAGGCTTGTATGCCGGGATGAAACTTCGCGCCGATCATCCCTAGCTCGGTGATGGCGCGTTCGATTTCGTCAATCGCTTTCTTGCCTTTCCATGGGTCAACCGATGCGAAGCCGACGAACTGTTTGGGGTAGGTCTTGACGATCTCGGCAACTTCGTCGTTGGTTAGCGGCGGCAAGCCCGTCGCCGTTTCAGCATCCCACGCCAGCAAGACGCCGATGAGGTCAAGCTCTTCATAGAGACGGGCGACTTCGGCCATCTCGCGCACCGGCACAGTAGTGCGAAAAAACTTTTCTGCCGGACTGAGATAGGGTTTCAACGCGCCGTTCAGAAAACTGCCGGTTGGCAAGTGAACATGCATGTCAATCGCTTTGGCCATTTCTACTCTCTACACCTGTGCCATTTGCCGCTGCTTCGCACACGACGAACGGAAAGAACGAAAACCTGGGTGAGCCTGCCGCGTAGAAGCCCTCAAAATGTAGCTCTATCTTCTGCGACTCGGTGTTACTCCGGCGCGGCGGGCTCACCCATTCGATGGCAACTGGCTACCGCGTTTGCGGCGGCGCAGGTTGAGGAACGGGCATGGTTTTGCGTGGCAATTTCTGATCGCGCATCGCCGTGTTGTAGACGAAAGCGGCCATAATCACCGCCGCTTGTTTCATATCGTCGGCTTGAATGCGGTCGTACACATCCATGTTCGAATGATGCGTGCGAGTGTCGTATTCCACATCATCTTGAATGAACTGAAACCCCGGCAGCCCGACGCCATCGAAAGCAAGGTGATCGGTTCCTCCGGTATTCGAAATCGTCAGCGTCGAAGCCCCCATCTCTTTGAACGGCGCAAGCCAAGCGCGAAAGATCGGGCGCATCGCCTCGTTGCCTTGCAGATAGACGCCGCGAATTTTGCCCGTGCCGTTATCGAGGTTGAAGTAGCCTGCGAACTTTTCATGTTCGGGTTTGATATCGAAAGGGTCGGACAAGCTCTTGCGTTGGGCGAAATGCTCGGCCACGTAAGCGCGCGAACCGAGCAAACCTTGCTCTTCGCCGCTCCACAACGCAATGCGAATCGTGCGGCGCGGCTTGAGTCCGAGGGTTTGCAAAATTCTAATCGCTTCCATACAGACTGCCGAACCTGCCGCGTTGTCAGTCGCGCCGGTTCCGGCATGCCACGAATCATAGTGCGCGCCGAGCATTACCACTTCGTCTTTCAAATCCGTGCCCGGAATCTCCGCAACCACGTTGTACTCCATCAAATCCGCATCGTGATAGCGCGCGTGGACATTGACTTCCAACTGCACTTTGACGCCTTTGCCGATCATGCGCACCAAGCGGTTGTAATGTTCTACCGTCAGCATCAGTTGCGGAATGATGGTGGGCGCGTCTTTGTCGCGCACCGTGCGGCGTTTTTCGGGCGGCGTGTCTTGTGCCATAAAGAGGTTCGCGCCGCCGATGAAGAGCGTGCCGCCGTCGCCGATCCGGCTCGATTCGAGCACCGCCGCTGCGCCTTCGCCATAGATCATCTCCCACTTCTTGTTTTGCAATTGCTGCGCGGCGCGTTGTTCGGGAGTGAATTCGAATCGTCGCCCGCTACTCGCCCCCGGAGGTTGTGCATTCGCCCAATCCAGCAGTTCCGCCTCTGTCATACGGACGGCTTCGGGCGCAAAGTGCGCCTTCACTTCGCGCGGCGGAGAGAGCAGAACGATTGCTCCTTTGAGCTTGCCTTTGTATCGGTCAAAATCGGCTTCGCTTTTGACATCGAAGTAAACGACCTCACCGCGCACCGTGCCGTTGGTGCTCGACGACCAGGCTTTGGGGTAGGCAATGAGCGGCGAAAAATGCGGCTTGACCAGATTGGCCGTAAAGCCTTCGAGCGTCCAGCCGCGCCCGAACGGCCCCCAAGCTTCGAGTTTGGCATTTTGCAATCCCCAGCTTGCGAGCCTCTCTTTCGCCCATGCTTGTGCGGCTCTGAGGTTGGGCGAGCCGGTGAGTCGCGGGCCGTGAACGTCCGTCATGTAGGACAGCAGTTCCATGACTTGCGAACGTTGCATCCCTTCTTCTTTGATCTTGTTGACCGCTTCCGCGTCGAACTTTTCCTGCGGCGCTTGCGCCAGTGCCGAGAAGTTGAGCGTCAAAACGCTGGCGATGAGCATCAGCGTCGTTGCATAACGCCTGAACATAGTTGCCTCCTGTTGGTGTTGAGTTGCGTTGGTGAATCCGATTTCCCAACCTCTACTACTTTGGCAAGCCGAGCGCGGTTACTTCGAATTGCCCGACCGGCTCATGCTTTTGGGTTCCAAAATCAAGCGATTCTTGGTGTATTTCTCGATCTGGGCGCGGCTGAAGAGCATAGGAAAATACTCGCCTGCCGCCCACCGTTTGAGCAGATCGCCATAGTGCGGGCTTTGTGGCTGCCCCGATTGACCGGGCACATTGATGACCACAGAGTTGTCCCAATTGCTGACATCCAAAATCTCGCGAAATGATGCGCCGTGTGTCTGCTTGAAACTGCCTCCGGCGGTCGCATTGACGGTGTTGCCGTCGCCGCCGCGCTCGACGCTCGCCAAATCGAAGACGGTGCGCGTCGCCACATCGCGGGCAAGCAGGTGTTTGAACTCGGCGACGTGCAGATCGCCCCATCGCCATTTCTTCATGTCCGCGCTGAACTGTTTGCCTAGTTCGCTCAAGGCGGCGGACAGACTGCTGGCCATCAGCGTATGGCGTTGAAATGAAGAGCTGGCCTTAGCCGCAGCATCTGCGCCTTTGAGAATGGCGATCAGTCGAGTTATTGACAGCCGCTGCCCGACTAGCGATTTCGCTTCCGCAGGAATCAAATGATGGGCGACGGCGGCGCTCAGTTTGGGCAGCCATGCTTCGTAGATTGCGGCGGCGGGCGAATCTTTTGCCAACACGAAGTCCCATTGCGACAAGACTTCTATGGCCTCTCGTAACGATGGCTCTTTGACCATCCGCAGCAGGGGTACGATTTCGCGCGCCGTGACGGAGAACTCGTCGTGTTGCAACCGTTCGAAATCAGCAACCGTGAAATCCTTCCCTCGTCGCAAGACCTCTTCGATACGACGAAAGCGATAAGGCGCAGACCACTCGTAACCGAGTTCTTGCTTGTAGCCCTTCGGCAAGATGTTGTGATTGGCCGTTGCAATGAATTGACGAGTCGGATTGAACGAGCGCGGCAATTTGTCGAGCGGCAAAAAGCCGCGCCATTCGTATTGCCCGTTGCCGGGAACCGGCAGCAACCCCGAATAGTTGCGCCGCACGGGTGTCAGCCCCGCCGCTTGCCAACCGATGTTGCCGTCCACATCCGCGTAGACCAAATTTTCCGACGGCACGTTCCAGCGTTCAAGCGCGGCTAAAAACTCTTTCCAATTGCGCGCGCGATTCAGAGACAGCGAAGCGAGATAGCCCGCCGATCCCGGCTCCGTGCCCACCCAGCGCAGTGCATAGGCACGATGCAGCTTTTGATCTTCGTGAATGACCGGGCCGTGTCGCGTGAATTTCAATTCGACGATTTCGGGTTCGGCTTTACCTTTGACGCGAATGGCTTCGCGCTCAACCTCCATCTTTTCCCACTTGCCGTTGTAGCGATACTCGTTCGGATTTTGCGGGTTCGTCTCTTCGACGTAGAGGTCTTGTTGATCAATGCCGACAATAGTGAAGCCGAAGCCGACCCTCTCATTGTGCCCCGCCGCAATGCCGGGCAGCGCCGGTTCGCCTGCGCCGATCACGTTCCAACCCGGCCCCACCAGATGAACCAGATAGCGCAACGAAGGCAGCGCAATCGCGCGATGCGGGTCATTCGCCAACAACGGTTTGCCGGTGTGGGAAAGCTGTCCGCTGACGACCCAGTTGTTGCTGCCATCATTGTCAAACGAAAGGTTGCGAGTCGCCGCGTTGGCGAGCGCGAGAATCTTGTTATCAATGCCATCGAGATTGAGCCCTTCGGGAATTTCGATCTTTTTGAACGGCTCGGTTTCCAGCAACTCTTCCGCTTTTTGTGCGCCGACCAGTTTGACGACCTGCGCGCGCAGCACTTCGCTCGACGCATTGCGCGTCATGACGTAGCCTGCCATGCGCGTCAGGCAAACTTCCGGCGTCCACAATTCGGGCTTGACGCCTGTGAGTTGAAATTCGATGGGCAAGCGGTCGCGGCTCGTTTCAATAAACGCGTTGACGCCGCCCACGAAGGCCTCAATGATGGGTTTGGCGTCGGGCGCATAGCTTTGCCACTCTTTTTGCATATCGCCGCGATAGCGCATCAAGCGCGCAAACTTGTCGCGCTCAAGAGCCGATGCGCCGAGAATCTCTGCCAGCTTGCCTTCGCCCGTGCGTCGCCACATCTCCATCTGCCACAAACGGTCTTGCGCAGCGACGAAGCCTTGCGTAAAGAAGAGGTCTTCGGTCGTCTCTGCATAGATGTGCGCGACGCCCCATTCATCGCGCAGCACTTCGACAGGCTTTCTCAGCCCAACAAGTTCGATGCGCCCCGCGAGTTGCGCTAAGGCGGCGCGCGACCGAGCCGCCAGTTCATCCGCCGATAGCTGCACCGATTGACTGTGCAGTGCCGCGACATTAAGCAGGAAGATGGCGCAGAGCATAGCCGCAAGCCGAGCGTTGCGACCTTGCGATAAGAGGCGAGGAGTAGAGCTTTTCATGATGGCACCAACCTGTTCGATTGGGGTGAATAGAAGGGACACGAATTCGCCTGTGTGCGAGAGCGGATAACAGACCGGCTGCCAGTGGCCGCGCCTATTGTTTGATCGTGATCGGGTTTGAACGACCCATGCCGATCATTTTTTGCTGCCGGTCGGGTGCAGGTACTCCTGCATCGGCGCTTCGTAAATCGCAAAACAGCGTTGGCAGCGAAACAAGGCGTTACCATCTGCAGCTTTGCTGGCAACGTCAGCCGGAGCCAAAAACCATTGCTTGACATGACCTGTGCAATTTTGCCCCTTCTCATCTTTGACCGTGCAGACGGTCTGTCCGGCGCGCAAGGGCAGGTAAGCACCAGTCTTTTCGGTCGCGTGTTGAAAGGCTCTCGATTTCATATCAACAGCTTCTGCCATAGCGTCTCCTGTATCGAATGGAATAGATGATTGCGCGACCTATCTTATTGAAGCGCGCAGCGTCGGTCAACGAACCGCCTGACCGGCTCGCTACTCTTTTGCGCCATCGAGAAATTTGCCGATCAACGCATCATAGGCCACTGCGCCGACAACTCCGCCGATGAGCGGCCCGATGATCGGAACCCAAAAGTAATAATTGCCTGCGCGAAACACCTCAGCCCCCCAACCCGCAACGAAAGTGAACAGACGCGGCCCGAAATCACGCGCCGGATTGATGGCATAACCGGCGTTGAAACCGAAACTCATGCCAATCACCATCACCAACAACCCGACCAGAAATGGCGCTATATTGCCCGTCGGCGCAGCATTGCGCGCATCAATGATGGCAAAGATCACGAACAGCAAAAGCGCGGTGCCGAGAATTTGATCGGTCAGCCCGCCAATCGTCGAAAGGAAAGGTTGCGGATAGGTCGAGAAGATTCCCGCCGTCGCTTTTTCCCCGGCAACCAGGCGTGTGCCGCCGTCAAAGAGATTGAAGGCTTCGCGGTACACCAACAGCACCAAGGCTGAGGCCGTAAAGGCTCCGGCGATTTGCGCCAACGTATAAGGGATGACCTTCGCCCATGGGAAGCCGCGCCGCACGGCGAGCGCCAGCGTCACCGCCGGATTCAGGTGTGCGCCGCTCACGCCGCCCGCTACATAACCGCCCATCGTCACGGCGATGCCCCAGGCAAGGTTGATGGCCAGATAGCTGCCGTTTTTGCCTGCGCTCAGCACGGTTTGGGCGACCACTCCCGCGCCGAAGGCGATCAGAATGAGGGTGCCGAGAAATTCGGCCAGCAGTTCACGTTTCAAGTTCGATTCGGGCATGGTTGCCTCTCGCTAGAAATTTGGCCGTCAAAGAATAAGTCAAACGGTCTGCTTTGCAAAGCTACGTTTTGCAGGGATAAATGACCGGCGACGAATCATCCGAGGCGAACGGTCAGATGATGGAGTCAATTTTGATCGACAGCCGCAAGCTACACTCTACTTGTCACTCGTCACTTGTCACTGCGAAAGGATAGGTATAGCCTTTCCTCTAGCCGCGTCGCTTCGCGCAATCTGCGCTGCGTCGGACGTAGTTATGAAGAGAGTGATTTCACATTATCGTCTCGATGAAGAGTTGGGACACGGCGGCATGGGCACGATCTACAAAGCCCACGATCTGACACTCGACCGCACCGTTGTACTGAAACTGTTGGCTCCCGATCTGGTTTTGCAAGAGTCTTCCCGAAAACGCTTTTTGCGCGAAGCGCGGCTCGCCTCGGAGCTCGATCATGCCAACATCTGCACCATCTACGAAACCGCCGAAGTGGATAACGAATGCCTGATTGCCATGCAGTACATCGAAGGCAAAACCTTGAAGAAGGTGATCGGCGGCAAACCGCTCAACCTCGACAGCCTGTTTGCCATTGCCTTGCAAGTCGCCGATGCCGTCGCCGTCGCCCATGCCAAAGGCATCGTGCACCGCGACATCAAAGCCAGCAACATCATGATCACGCCGCGCGGGCAGGCCAAAGTGCTCGATTTCGGATTGGCCAAACTGGTTCACGAAAAGGGCGCAGCGGGAGAATCGGAATCGGCTTCCGGGTCGGATGATCTGACCAAACTCGGCACGCCCCTCGGCACTCCATCTTATATGTCGCCGGAACAGGCGCGTGGCGAACGCTCCGACCATCGCAGCGACATCTATTCATTCGGCGTCGTGCTCTACGAGATGGCGACCGGGCGCTTGCCCTTTCGCGCTTCGACCACCGTAGATATGCTGCATGCCGTTATGCATGGCACGCCGCGCACCGCCAACGAAGTGAACGCCCGCTTGCCCGAAAAACTTGTTGCCCTCATCAATCGCGCTATGGCCAGAGCTTCAGGTGATCGCTACCAATCTATGCAGCGATTGCTCGAAGATTTGCGCGCCATCAAAGCCTCTCTGCGGGTCAGCGAGCGCGGCGTACCCGACGGCATCACTGTGCCTTTTGTCGAACCCAAGCATATCGCCACCAATCCGCTCACCCGCCTTTGGCAATCGCTCTTCGGGCGACGGCGCGATGGAAGAGCGCAGGCGTCGTGGCCGACGCAGCCAAGCTTGGCGCGCCCGCGCTTGACCCCGCCAGAGATTTCCTTTGCCGAGGGGATGAAAAAGACGTTGGCGGTTTTGCCCTTTCGCAATCTGAGCGGCGACCCGAACGCTGATTTTTATAGCCTGTCATTGGCTGATAGCTTGATTACTGAACTCGGCAACGTGCAGACCATCAACGTGCTGCCTTCGAGCGCCATCACCCGCTATCAAAACCAATCGGTTGATCCGGCACAGGTGCGCTCCGAACTTGATGCCGATCTCATGCTGACGGGCAACTTTCTGCAAGCCGGTGGGCGGCTGCGCGTCACGGCACAACTGGTGGATGGGCGCAGCGGCCAGATTCTGTGGAGCGAGAAGATTGATTCCGATGCGCAGGACGTGCTGGCCATTCAAGACCGCATCTCGCAAACGATCATCGCCGGTCTGTCCAAACGGCAGGTGAGCGTTGATCCGACCTTGCTGATTAAAGATGAGAATGAAGCCATGCGATTGGATGGCGTGCGCTCGCTGGAGTTTTCTCATGACCCGCGCGCGTTATCGGCGCTCCTCGAAGCCCTGCGCGATGCCAGCCTGAAGGTGAAGGCCGAAGCGGTGCGGGTGATCGTCAAACTGGGCGATGAAGCGACCGGCCCGGTCATCAGTCTGCTCAACGATGCGGTTGATGAAGGCGACTATTTGACAGCGCGTTTTGCCGCCAAAGCCTTGGGGTTGATCGGCGACCGCAGCATCTCGGCAGTGCTCGTCGAATTGCTCCAATGCGATGACAAATTCGTCGCCTGCGAATCGGCGCTCGCGCTCGGGCGCTTGCACGAAGCGAAAGCGGTTCCCGATTTGATTGCTTTACTGGACGACCGCAATGGCAATATGCGCTTTGCGGCTTCCGACGCGCTCGGTCAGATTTGCGACGCGCGCGCCCGCGATGCGTTGCAACATCGGTTGAGCGATGAAGACGAAGGGGTGCGCGCCAAAGCTCGCTGGGCGCTTTCACGCCTGCGGATTGCCGACCGCGCCGCGCAACGCAGTCTGACGGCACGCATCTGACACCTGTTTATGGAAAATTATTACCTCGGTTTCGATGTCGGGCGCACGATTCGCGGCGCGTTGATTGATGATGAAGGCAACATCTTGCGGCAGCACCGTGTCGTTTCGGAAGTGAGCGACCCGCGCATCTTTATCAATCAACTGATTGAAGTCGGCAACGCCTTACGCCTGTCGCCCGACGCGCAAGAGCGCGTCGCCGCCATCGGCGTCGGCTGGGCGGGACTGGTCAATCACAAAACGCATCGCATCGCGGCCATGCCGAATCTGGTAGACGCCTCCTCCTTCGACATCTATGGGGAAATGCAGCGCGCGACCGGGCTGCCCATCTTTTTCGACAACGATGCGAATGTTGCAGCCTATGGCGAATGGAAATGCGGCGCGGCGCGCAACTTCGAAGATGTGTTTTATGTAACGATGGGCACGGGCATCGGCGCGGGGCTGATTCTTGATGGCCAGTTGCAGCGCGGCTGTCGCGGCTTTGCGGGCGAGTTCGGCCATTCCAAAATTGATCTTGATGGGCTGGAATGCGCCTGCGGCAGCGCGGGTTGTTTGGAGACCGTCGCTTCGGGGCCGAACATCGTGCGTCGCGTGCGCGAGCAACTCTTCAGCAATCCGGCTTATTCAATCTCGAAACTGGCCAGTGATATGGAGGGCGTGTTGGTGTGCGAGCGCGTCGAAGAAGCGGCGATGGAGGGCGACGAACTGGCGCTTTCGGTGCTCAAGGAGACCGGTCGCGTACTCGGCATGGCCATCGCCAACATCATCAACTTGCTCAATATCGAAATCGTCGTACTCGGCGGCGGCGTGATGGCAGCGGGCGATTTGATCCTCGACCCGATTCGAGAAGCGGCGCAACAACGCACGATGGCGGCCTCTTTCGAATGTTGTCGTATCGTCGCCGCCAAGCTCGGACAAGACGCAGGCATTGTCGGCGCAGCACTCTTAGCCCGCGACGCATTGTGGGAATCATACTGAAGCAATAGCCAACTGGCCGCGCCTTGTCCGACGATCAAAAGGCAGAGTCGGGCGCGATGCCCCACGCCTTCAACGCCAGAAGTAGTTCCATGAGTATTTCAATTCGACCTTTTTGTTGGCCTCAAGGTTCAACTTCCAGGTAACCCGCCCGATGCCGTTTAGATGGTTCCACCAATCCGGCCATCCGTACCAGTTCCACCACGCGGGATAGTCGCCCGCAGAAATGTAGCGACCGTCTTCAATAACGTTGATTTTTTGAATAACGCCGTTGTTGCTTGCCGAATTCAGCGTGCCGAGCACGTGACGGGTGATTTCGAGGGCAACGGTCTGCCCGCGATAGTTGGTCAACGTCAACGTGCCGTCCAGATCAACGCGGGTGTAGTTATCGCCGCGCCAACGCAAGGCATTCGGCAGGCGTTGGGTTTCGATCTCGCTCTTGCTGACTTGAACATCTACCGCCTGCGTCAGCTCCAAATCGGTACTCGCCCCCATCGCTGTGTAGGTCATCATGCCCTGCGCCAGCACGCGGTTGTCGCGCACCAGTAGAGCGGGCGCTGTCGTCAATGGGTAGCTGCTCTTATTTTCAAGTCGCAATTTGTGCATGACTTTCGGCGCATTGAAGAGGCGCGCCAGTTCCGCTTGTTGACTGCTGTTGAGCCGCATCTGAACATCGGCGGGCGGCGCATAGGGCAGGTCGAGCGTGTAGACATCTTTGTAGGGAACAGTGTATTCGGCGACCGGCACGACCATGCGCTCGCCTCTCTTCAATGAAAGGTTGCGAATCGTGAAGATAAACAAATCTTCACTCTTGTTGCCTTCCGGCAAGTCGGGGCCGAGTCCGCCGGAGGGCGGCGCGGGTTCTTCGATGCGCGGCGGGCGATACTCGCTCATGCGCGCGGTCTGTGTGGCAATCGCATTCGAGAGCATCTGCGCGCGGTCGCCCTGCTGAAAGTATTGCGACAACTGGGTGGTCTGTTGTTGCAAAGCGATGGGGTCGGTCGTCTCTTTGAAGGCGAAGGTCGGCACGCCGATCACCAGATTCGCAGTCACGCCTTCAAGGTTAATCATTTCGTTGAGCAGAGTGGCTTGCAGGCGAACGGTCGCCGTGCCATTGCCGTCGAGGGTGATGCGATAGTGCGGAATCCAGCGAATTCCCTTTTGCAGATAGACCAAGCCGACTTCGGCAGTCTTTGCTGCTGGGCGCGCGTTCCAATCGAGTTTAAGGGTGAGCAGGTTGCGGAACTCTTCATTGGCGACGCTGGTTTTGTGCGGCGATTTGAAGACCAGATCGCGGATGTTATCGAATAACACGGTGCGCACGCCTTCGTCGGTTCGCAGCAACAGCAGGTCGCCTTTTAGCGGCAGGCGTTCGGAAGCGTTAGCCGGACTGGTTGCCGCAAACTCTGCGGCGCTGCGTTCGGGTATGCCAATCACTGTACCGGTGTGGCGGAGAATCTCTTTTTCGCCGTAGAGATTCTTTTCGGTGATGACGACCTCCGCGCCGATGTTAGCTTCCAACAGTTCGCGCAGGTTCAATGCCGTGCGCTCGACGGCGACGCGACGTTGTCCGGCAACGACGGAATGCAGTTTCGCATTGCGGTCTGCTGCATACGGCCAGAAGGTTCCCAACACAGGCGCGGGCAGCGCATCCATTAGCACATTGCCTGATGCATCGGTCGGCATTGAGCCTTCATGTAACACAAAGGCATGGCCGTCTTTGAAGACGGTGATCTCTTTGACCGGCAGGCGAGCCAACGCACTGAGCGGCGGCGCGGTCTGTGCGGTCGAACGAATGACGGTGAAACACAAAGCGAGGGAGGCAAATACGATGGTGAAATTTTTCTTCATTTTTCATCCCCTGAAGGTGGAAGCGCAAGTTATCGAGTATGGCTGGGAGCTATCGTAGCTTTCGATCAAACGCCGCCCATCGCCCATAGTTGCATTATAAAAAAGAATAGAGAATTCAGAATGCAGCAGGGAAACTGCAACGCTGTGCGGTGGCTTCTCCGGGTATGCCGACTACTGAATTCTGAATTCTCTATTCTTTATTCTGTCGTCTGTTGTCACTCGTTACAGGTCACTCGCTCCCGCCGTCCCAATCGCCAGCGATAGTCAATCGGCGCAACCCGCGTCGCTAGCTCAAGCCGCGCGTCAGTTTGACCGAGGGCGTCAAAGAACGCCCAATATGCATCCCTGACCGTCACCGCGCGCTCGTTCCATAACGACTCATCGCGGAAAACTTCGGCAAAGCGCATCCACTGCCCGCGCCCATCGCACGACAGACCAAGCGGCTGATAGCGCAAAAAATCTTTCGCCTCCGCAAGTGAAGAAAAACATGAATCGCAACCGAGTGGCGGCGCTTCGTTTGCCGCAACCCGTACCCGCGCATCAGCGCGTGCGGCAACCGTGTTGTTCACTGTGAAGGTCAATTGGCTCACGTCCGTCATGTGATGGATCGCAGCCGGATGAAAGCGAAAGTCGCTTGCCAGATTGCCGAGTTTTGCCACCCAAAAGCTATCGGCATCGCTGCGCACAAAGTATAGACCCGTAACTGTGCGGCCATCGGCCAGTCCCGCGCGCACCAACAAGCGGTAGGCGACGTGATGGTAGCTGATGCCGAAGGGTGCAGGCAGGCCATTCGGGCGCATGGCCTCAATGCGACAGGCGACGATATTCCAAAACGCCCAATCGTCGCGGGTAATCAGGGTGAGCGGCGCAGGCACAAGGGGTTCGACGCTTGCCTGCGGCGTGCGATACGACAGCAGCAAGCATTCGCTCAACCGACCGATCATCGCCAGTTTCATCGCGCGTTTGCCAGTGACCAAAGGAGGCCAAGTAAAGCGGCTACAAACAGCCCATTGAGCGCCAATACCCACAAGGCGAGCGCCACCCTTCCGGTCATCCCTCGCTGTTTGGCGCGGCGTACGAATCCGATAGCCATCACCACATCGGCGGCCATTACAATCGTTCCATGCAGATAGGCGATGCCGTCAATCGGCGAACTCGGTTGCGGGCGAACGAAATAGAGAATCAAGTTGAGCGCGCCGCTAATCATCAGCACCGCGATGCCTGTGCATTGCGCTATCAAGCACGCATCCGCCCAGGCCATAACCGACGGACGGCAGCGCGTCACCATCAATAGGCTGACGCCGAACCCCGGCCACGACACCGCCGAAGCAATGCCGATGGCAATAGCAATTGGCAAGAGCGAGTCTCGGTAAGAGGTCAAGGCGAAGCTCGCAGCGTAAATTATCGTTCCGACAATGGCGATTGCGCCGAGCGCGAGGCGCGTTGTCCACGAGAGAGGTGAATCGTATGGCTCTGCGGATGAAGCAGCATTCATAGGGTCAGCCTACAGTTTCAATCGGCTCTTTATTCGGCACGAGCGGCGCAAGTCGCCAGACAACGAGCGCGCAGGCCAGCAAGCAGAGGTTTTTTGAGATGCCGCCGAGCGGATTCGCCAGCATCGTCACATCAGTTATAACGACGACCAGAACAAGTGCACTCATGGCCAGCGTTACCGCCGCGACCGCTACGCGTTCGGCAATGCCGGTCAGCAACCAAACGCCAGCGACGGTTTCAGCCACGCCGATGAGGATGAGCATCCCTTCCGGCGTCGGCCAGTAGAGTTGTGATTTCCTCACCAATTCAATCTCGCCCGCGCTGACGAAGAGAATTTTGGGCACTATGCCTTCGATGATCCATACCATACCGAGCGCGAGGCGACAGACCAGTTTCACCTTCCACAATCGGCGTAATTCAACTGCGTGCGCATCGGGCTGCGGGCGAACTTCGTTGGATTGGCGAATGAGTGGCTCCGTCTGCATATCACAAGATCAACATGGCATCGCCATAGCTATAGAAGCGATAGGCTTGCTCAACGGCATGATGATAAGCTCGCATCATCAAATCGTAACCGCCGAACGCCGCGACCAGCATCAACAGCGACGAACGGGGCAAATGGAAATTCGTCACCAACCCGCTGAGCACGCGGAACTCGAAGCCCGGATAGATGAACAAGCTCGTCGTTGCATAGGTCACGGAATCAGAGAAGGGGAAAAGCGGAGACAGGGGATTAGACAATGAACCATTATCGCCTGTCCGGCTAGTTGCCCATTGCCTGATCTCTTTGTCTTCCTCTCTCCCTTTCTCCTCTTCTTCGGTCTGACGGCGTGCAGATTCGAGGGCGCGTGTGGTTGTCGTGCCGACGGCGATAACGCGGCGGCCTTCGGCGAGCGCGCGATTGAGGCAAGCGGCGGCCTCCTCGCCGATGGAATAAGATTCGGGTTCGACTTGGTGATCTTCGACGCGTTCGACTCTAACCGGCTGAAAGGTGCCATAGCCGACATGTAGAGTGAGAGCGACCACTTCGACGCCTTGCGCTCGCAGGCGGTCAAGCAACTCCGGCGTCAGATGCAACCCTGCGGTTGGCGCAGCAATCGCGCCGCGTTCGCGGGCAAAGACGGTTTGGTAGCGTTCACTGTCGAAGCGGCTTTCGTCGCTGCGTTTGATGTAGGGCGGCAATGGCGTCCGACCGATGCGGTCTACTGCCGCATCGAAATCGTCCGCGCCAGAGAACCGGATCAGACGGCGACCGGCGGCGAGCCATTCGACCACTTCGCCGGTTAGCACGCCGTCCGCAAATTCAACCTGTGTGCCCGGACGCAAGGCTTTCCCGGGTTTGACCAGGGTTTCCCAAAGGTTGGCCTCAAGGCGGCGCACCAAAAACACTTCGACACGCGCGCCGACCGTCGTTGTGTTGGAGTCCAGCGTTCGGCGGCGACCGATGAGCCGCGCCGGAAAGACGCGCGTATTGTTGACGACCAGCACATCGCCGCGGCGCAGATAATCCGGCAGCGTATAGAAAAAGGTGTCGGTCAACGCGCCGCTGGCGCGATGGATGACGAGTAAGCGCGATTGGTCGCGCCGCGCAACCGGCTCTTGCGCAATCAGCCGTTCGGGCAACTGGTAATCGAAGGCGGAGACCAACATCAGCGGGATTGTAAGTTTCAAACCGCAGCCGCGCAAATGATGCGGGGCGCTGAGGGAATACTATTCCATCCATAAGCGGGGTGTTGTAGTATGGGCGCCGTCAAGAAGCTCACCTTGATTGCCTCTGTGGGAACCTCTTCTTATCCTTCCCAGCACGGAGAACTATGCTTGATAGTCTGAATAATCTGCTCGGCGTCTTGCATCAACAACACGGCAAAGAGCTGCTCTTTCAACCTGGACAGTGTGCGCGATTAATGACCGATGCGGGCGCACACAACCTGTCGGCCAATCCGCTGACCCATCCGCAAATCGGCTCCTTGCTACAGCCCATCGTCACGGAAGAAGCGCGGCGCGCCTTACAAGCGACCGCTGCCGCTGAATTTGATTACCAATGTACAGGCATTGGCTTGTTCAAAGTCAAGATCGCGCGCACCGCCGCCGGTTTTTCCGCCAGTTTCAAACCGGCAATCTCTGTAGACGCCAGTGCGCGTCCCTCCGCTATGGGAAACGGAATGCCCAATGGGGCGCGACCAGGCGCAGCCGAAGCAAGCCCTGCCCAACCGGCTGTGCGCCGCAGCGCGCCGCTGCCTGCGCCCGACGCGCCCGTTCGACAAACGGCGGCGCTGTCAATGGCGATTGTCGCGCCGAATGCCGCGCCGAATGCCAGCAAAATGGACAAGCTCTTTTATTCGATGGTTGCGATGGGCGCTTCGGATTTGCATCTGAGCGTCAGCATGCCGCCGATGGTTCGCAAAGACGGCGAGATGAAGCTGCTCGATGCAACGCAGCCGCCCCTCACGCCAGAGGTCGCCAAAGAGTTGGTGACTTCAATTCTGCCGGAAAAGAATCGCGCAGAATACGAGCACCGCAATGATACGGATTTTGCCTATGAGATTGCCGGATTGGCGCGCTTTCGCGCCAACATCTTTCGTGACCGCAAAGGGATGGGCGGCGTCTTTCGGGTCATCCCGAATGACATTTTGACGGCGGAGAAGCTCGGGCTTTCGCAACACATTTTGAAACTCTGCCACTTGAACAAAGGGCTGGTGTTGGTGACCGGGCCGACAGGTTCGGGCAAATCTACGACGCTGTGTGCGATGGTAGACTATGTCAATCGCACGCGCAGCGACCATGTCATCACCATCGAAGACCCGATTGAATTCGTTCATGAAAATAAGAAATGCTTGATTAATCAGCGCGAAGTTCACAACCACACCGATTCGTTCAAAGATGCGTTGCGCGCAGCGTTGCGTGAAGACCCAGACATTATCTTGGTCGGCGAGATGCGCGATTTAGAGACCATCGCCATTGCCATTGAGACGGCTGAGACTGGACACTTGGTCTTTGGCACGCTGCACACGACGACGGCGGCCTCGACGGTAGACCGCATCATTGACCAATTTCCCCCTGACCGGCAGATGCAGATTCGGGTCATGCTATCGGAATCTTTACGCGCTGTCATTTCGCAAACCCTGCTCAAAAAGGTCGGCGGCGGACGCGTGGCCGCGCTCGAAGTGCTGATCGTCAACAACGCCATCAGCAATCTGATTCGTGAGGGCAAGACCTTTCAGATTGCTTCGTCAATGCAGACCGGACGGGCGCAAGGCAATGTGATGCTCAATGACGCGCTCTTCGAGTTGGTGAAGAGCAAACAGGTGACCGCCGAAGAAGCCTATTTGAAAGCCGTTGATAAAGCGGTCTTCGAATCCATGCTCAAGCGCAACAACGTGGATACGCGCTTCATTCAAGCTCTCACACAAACCAGCTAACCGACAATCGAGAACATAGAAGCAGAAGAGATCGGTTAGCTCTGCTGTCGGGTCACTCTGTTCTCGATTCGTGAGGAAGAGGAAGGGACATCGGGCACGGATGGACACCGATTGGACGGATCGCCACGGATCCACTGGTCGTAGATGTGAACACCCGTTGCCTGCATCCGCCTCCGACTCTGGTTGCGAACGGCCTGACCCGGCCTCTTTCTCTGCTTCACAACTTCACTTTTCTTGACGCATTGTGCGGATTGAAATAGTCTCTTTGCGCTCACCAACTCTCGTCAGTGGAGAATCCACTCAATCAGGAGGCGTTATGAAGATCAAGGTCAAACTGGCTGTCGTACTGACCATCCTGCTGGCCGTCAATCTCACGGCAGCGCAAAGTCCGAAACCCGCACCCGCGCCATCTGCGCCGCGCCCGCTCGAAGTCGCAGACATGGGGCAGTGGAAACGGGTGCAGTCGCCCGTCGTTTCCAACGATGGGCAATGGTTCGGCTACCGTTTGACACCCAACGAAGGCGATGGCGAGATCATCCTGCGCCGCATCAGCGACGGAAAAGAGTTACGCTTTCCTGCCGGTGAAATGTCAGGCTTCGGCGCGAGCGTCAGCTTCTCGAATGATTCGAAATGGGCAGCCTTCACCATCTACCCAACGGCGAAAGAAGTCAAACGCGCCCGCAAAGATCGCAAGCCGCTGACTAACAAAGTTGCGCTCATCAACCTGGCAACTGAAAAGAAGACCGAGTTTGAGAAGATCAAAAGCTTTCGCTTCTCCGGCGAATCAGCGACCTGGTTGGCGATGCATAAACAAGGCGATGCGCCCGCAGGCGGCAACGCGCCCGTTTCGCTGCCTTCCCCTTTCCCCGGCGGCGCAGCCTCGCAAAGCGACCGAGCGACGGGCACGGATTTGCTGCTCTTTGAACTGGCCAATGGCAATCAATTGAATGTTGGTAATGTTTCGGAGTTTGCCTTCGACAAAAAAGGCAGATGGCTGGCGCTTGTCATTGACGCAGACGACAAGACTGGCAACGGCGTGCAACTTCGCAATATGGCGACGGGCGCCCTGCTGCCGCTCGAAAGCGACAAAGCGAATTACCGCAGCTTGAATTGGACGGAAGAGGGCGACGCCTTTGCCGTATTAAAAGGCGCGGAAGACAAACGCTTCGAAGATAAGCTCTACAGCGTTATCGGCTTCAGCAATTTCACTGCGGCGACGCCGAGCAAAACCATCTACGACCCGAAAGACGATAAGAGCTTTCCAGCAGGCATGACCATCAGCCCCAATCGTGCGCCACAGTGGACGGATGATTTGAGCGCCCTCCTGTTCGGTATTCACGAAGCCAAAAGGAAAGAGAACGCCGATAAGCCCGAAGCCGACAAAGAGAAAGGCGACGACGCTAAGCCCGCCGATGCCAAGCCGCCGATGATGGCCATGAAGAAACCCGAAGACGAAGTGGACAAACCCGATATGGTCATCTGGCATTGGAAAGACCAACGCCTGCAATCGCAGCAGCAGGTGCAAGCGGGCTTCGATAGAAACTTCAGCTATCTTTCGCTCTATCGCGTCGCCGAAAAGAAATTCATTCGCCTCGCCGACGACAACTTGCGACAAGTCTCGGTTGCGCCGAAACAGAGGTGGGCGGTTGGGTTGGACAACACCGAATATCAATGGATGACGAATCTCGACGGGCGCTTCTATCAGGACATCTACGCCATTGATTTGCAGACCGGCGCGCGCAAGCTGGCGGTTAAAAAGAGCCGCAATTACTTCGGCACCTCGGCGGACGGCACGCACTTTTTGTATTACGATGATGGTCACTTCTTTACCTACGAGATGATGACTGGCCAATCGCATAACCTTACCAAAGGCGTGCCCGCAACCTTCTACAACGACGAAGACGATCACAACATCGTCAAACCGCCGCGCTTTCCCATCGGCTGGACGAAAGGTGATGCTTCGGTGTTGTTGTCGGACGGGTGGGATGTTTGGAATGTGCCCGCGCACGGCGGATCGGCGACCAACCTGACCGTCAACGGGAAAAAGGAGCAGATTCGCTATCGCGGACGGTATCGCCTTGACCCGGATGAGAAGGGCATTGATCTGGCGAAGCCTGTCTATCTGATCGCCTACGGCGAGTGGACGAAAAAGGCAGGGCTGGCGCGCGTGGATCAAGGCAAATCCGGCGCGAAGGTGTTGCTGTGGGAGGATGCCGCATTCGGCAATCTGATGAAGGCAAAGGATGCCGAAAAGTATTTCTATGCGCGCGAGACGAATGATACATTCTCGGATTACTACATGGCAGATGCCCAGTTGCAAAGCGGCCAGCGCATCACCGACGCCAACCCGCAACAGAAGAACTTTTTCTGGTCGAAAGGCGTGAAGCTTGTCAACTACACCAGCGCCAAAGGCGACAAGTTGCAGGGCGCGCTCTTTCTGCCTGCCAACTACGAAGAGGGCAAGTCCTATCCGACCATCGTCTACATCTACGAGAAGCTTTCACAGAGCGCGAACACCTACGCCGTGCCGTCTTATGGCAGCTTTAACAAATCGCTCTACACCTCGCAGGGCTACGCCGTGTTGATGCCGGACATCGTTTACAAAGTCAATGATCCGGGCATGTCCGCCGTCTGGTGTGTGCTGCCCGCGCTCAACGCGGCGATTGCAACCGGCGTTGTAGACAAGAGTCGCGTCGCCATTCACGGCCACTCGTGGGGCGGCTATCAAACAGCTTTCCTGATTACTCAGACGGACGCCTTCAAAGCGGCAATCGCGGGTGCGCCGCTGACCAACATGCTGAGCATGTATAACTTGATTTACTGGAACACGGGTTCGGCCAATCAACCGATCTTCGAGAGCAGTCAAGGAAGATTCTTAGGGGGCTATTGGGATAACCTCGAAGCCTATCAACGCAACTCGCCCGTCTATCACGCGAAGAATGTGAAGACGCCGCTGATGATCTTGCACAACGACAAAGACGGCGCGGTGGATTGGACGCAAGGCATCGAGTATTTCAATACCCTGCGGCGTCTGAATAAGCCCGTCGTGATGCTGCAATACAAAGGCGAGAATCACGGGCTTGCGAAGATGGAGAATCGCAAAGACTACTCGGTGCGCATGCTGGAATACTTCGATCACCTGCTGAAAGGCAAACCCGCGCCCAAGTGGTTGCAAGAGGGCGTGCCGCATTTGAAGATGAAAGAGCACCTCGACGAACGCGCCAAAGATAAAACGGTCTTCGGCGATCCGCAGTCGAATTAGTTGAAGGTGAGAAACCGTCATCTGCGAAGGAACGCGAATTGTCACTCACCTGATCTATTGACGATAATTTGCACTCCTTCGTGGATGGCCGTACTCGTTTAGATGGGCGTCGAGAAGGGGCGTGCCCCGGCCTCCATAATGGGCAAGCGCGCCTCACCCTAAAGCACATTCTTCAAAAGAGAGGCGAGCAAGAATCTTTATTGCGTGACGCGGCAGGCCACGCTAATATGAACGCAGCCCGAAGCACACTGAGTAAGGAGTGTCCGATGCAGTTCAAAACCAAAATCGCCATCGTCGTGTTTTCGACCTTGATCGCATTTTACGCCGTCGTTGGCAGCTTCATGTCCAAATCGCAACGCGTCGTTGCGCAAGGCAATAACCCGTATGGTCAAGTGCGCGTCTTTGACGAAGTCCTCGACCACATCATCAACGATTACGTAGACCAACCCGATTTGGAGAAGGTGCGGATCGGCAGCTTGCGCGGACTGGCCGATGGGCTTGACCCGTACAGCGCCTATCTGACGGTCGAACAGGTCAAACAGTACGATCCGAAAGCGGTGCGTGGCGAGACGGGATTGCTCCTCTCAAAGGTAAGCGGCTACGCCTATGTGGTGGCGGTGCTGAAAGGCTCATCAGCAGAACAGGCCGGTATCCGCGATGGCGATGTAATCGAATACATCGGCAATGTGCCGTCCCGCGATTTAAGCTTGTATGACGCCGAACAACTGCTCAGTGGCACGCCGGGAACGGCAATCGAACTTCGCGTGTTGCATCGCGGGCAATCGCGCAAGATGAAGCTGAATCGCGCCAAACTTGTACAACCAGCCATAGAAGCCAAGATTGAAGAGACTGGCGTCGGCTACCTTCGCGTCACGACGTTGGCGGCCAACAAGGCTGCCGAGATCAAAACGCAACTGAGTGATTTGCTGGCTAAAGGCGCACAACGCATCGTGCTCGATCTGCGCGGCGCGGCCAATGGCAAGATCGAAGAAGGGATTGCGGTTGCTAACCTCTTTATAGGTTCTGGCTCACTGGCGCGGATTGTCGGCAAAGGCGGCAAGGATGAAAAGACGTTCCCCGCTGAGCCGAGCAAAGTCGTCTTCAACGGGCCGCTAGCTGTCATCATTGATCGCAGCACCGCAGGCGCAGCCGAAATCGTTGCCGCCGCTGTCAAAGATCAAAAACGCGGCGAGGTCGTCGGCGAAAAATCGTTTGGCGCAGGGTCTGAGCAACAACTCTTCTCCCTCTCGGACGGCGGCGCTCTGCTTATCACCACAGCCAAATATGCGCCCGCCGCAGGCAAGCCGTTTATGGACACGGACGGGTCGGTGACGCCAACGGAAAAGGTTGATCGCCCGACCGAGAGCCAAGTCGTATTGCCAGCCGATGACGAAGACGAGGCTGACGATCAGGAAGCGACACCGGCTCAACCGGCTCAGCCGAAGCCGGAGCCTGCCCTTGAAGACGTGCAATTGAAGAAAGCGATTGAGAAGGTCAAACAAGTGCCGGTTAAGGCGGGCGCGGCACAAAAGAAAGTCGCGGCCTTAAAAGCCCCGTCTCTCGGCAGCCCTAAAGATGAAGTGAAACTCGCAGCTTGATGGGGCAAATCGCCCCGCGCGTTGGCATAAACAGAAAGAGCCGCTCACAGTTGAGCGGCTCTTTCTGTTTATGCCAACAATTTGTCGCCTTAGCCTTTGATCATGTTTTTCAGGACGAACCAGACATTGGCCGGGCGCTCTGCCAATCGGCGCATGAAGTACGGATACCACGAATGCCCATAGGGCACATAGACGCGCATGCGATAGCCTTCTCTCACCAACTTTTCTTGCAAATCGCGGCGCACGCCGTAAAGCATCTGAAACTCGAATTGATCGGGCGCAATGCCGCGCTCTTTGGCGAACTCTTTAGTCGCCGCAATCATATTCTCATCATGCGTCGCAATGCCGTGATAGATACCGGAGATCAACAGCATCCGCATCAACTTGATGTAATTTGCATCCACATCCTTTTTATTGGGGAATGCGACCGACTCCGGCTCTTTGTACGCGCCTTTGCAGAGCCGTATGCGGGCGCCAACTTTCAATAGGTCTTCGATATCTTTCTCGCTGCGATAGAGGTAAGACTGAATGACGATGCCGACGTTATTGAACTCTGCGCGCAAACGCTTGAAGAGTTCGACGGTGTCGTCGGTCTTTGTCGAATCTTCCATGTCTATGCGCACAAAGTTTTGATGGCGCGCTGCGGCCTCCACGATAGCGCGAGTGTTGCGATAACAAAGCTCTTTATCTATATCCAACCCGAATTGTGTCGGTTTGACAGAGACATTCGAGTCTAAGCCTTGCTCTCTGATGACCTCGATGATGCGTGTATATTCTCCGACTTCCGCTTGGGTTTCAGTTTCTGAAGCGATAGCCTCGCCGAGGTGATCGAAAGAGGCGGGAATCTGCTTCTGATTTAACTGCCGAATTGCCGCAACGGCCTCAGTCAACTCTTCACCGGCCACAAAGCGATGCGTCACATTGTTGAAGGATTTGAAGCGCGTAAGAAAATTTTTGAAGCCTTCGCTGGTTGAGAGGTATAGCAGAGCCGATTTTGTCACATTCGCTCCTTTGCGCGCTCAAGGCTGACCCGCATAAGTTGGCTGCGATTTCGCTGTTGGCAGCGTGACAGAGCATAAAACATCGCCGTTTTTGAAATCAACCGGTCAACCGGTTCATAACCCCGCCCAACTGGCAGACGGCAAGAATACTGGTTGACACCGTTTTTTCAGCTACGTATACTCGGATTTCTCTGAAATTGAAAACTGTTTTCA
Source organism: uncultured Clostridia bacterium (assembly GCA_964468725.1). Lineage (GTDB taxonomy): Bacteria > Acidobacteriota > Blastocatellia > UBA7656 > UBA7656 > CAYXVU01. The sequence goes on along the minus strand of CAYXVU010000024.1, from coordinate 16,244 downwards.
ATTTCATTCAAAGATCAAAAATAGGCAATCAAAATAGGAGGAGGCATAATGCGAAGGCTGATTTCTGCACCACTAATAGTTCTACTGCTCTATGGCGGGTTGGCGGGAATGGCGTCTGGCCAGTCCAATCGCGCAGTTCTGCACGGTCGCGTACTCGATCAGCGGGGTGCTGCCATTAGCAACACAGTTGTGCGGCTTTGGCAGCAACTCAATGGGTTTGAGCAAAGCGTAAAGACCGATGATACCGGCAGTTTTCATTTCGAAAATTTGCTTGCCGGTTCCTATTATCTCAGCGTCAAAGGAGAGGGGTTCGCCGTTCTGACTCGTCAAGTAACCCTCACAAATGGGCAAGGCGAGAATCTGGAGATTACCCTTGAACCGCAACGCATCGTCGAAGAGGTTGTGGTCAACGACGGGCATATTGCTGAGACGCCGGACGACCTGCGGCGCATCCCCGGTTCGGTTGACTTCATTGATAAGCGCACCCTCGATACCAGTCGCGTCTTCAATTTCGCTGAAGCTCTGCGCAAAATTCCCGGCATCAATGTGCGCGATGATGAAGGCTTCGGCAACCGCCCGCATATCGCCATTCGCGGGGTCAATCCGACGCGCTCGACCAAAATCCTCTTGCTCGAAGACGGCATCCCGCTCACCTATGCGCCTTATGGCGACAATGCCTCTTACTATCACCCGCCCATCGAACGGTTCGAGAGCATCGAAGTCCTCAAAGGCTCCGGGCAGATTCTCTATGGGCCGGTTACGGTCGCAGGCGTGGTCAACTACTTGACGCCGAACCCGCCCGATAAGCCATCGGGCTCGATCATCCTAACCGGCGGCAACCGCGACTATTTCAACGGGCATATTGATTTTGGCGGCACTTGGCGGGGTATGGGATTGCTCTTCAACTATACGCGCAAGCAGGGCGAAGGCGCGCGCGACAACGTGCGCTCAGGCATTCATGACTTCACGGTGAAAGCGGTAACCGGCATCGGCAAAAAGCAGGCTTTAACTTTGCGCGCCAGCTATTACGGCGAAGATTCGAACGTCACCTATTCCGGGCTGACGGAAGAGGAGTTTCGCCTCAATCCTCGACAAAACGTTTTTCGCAACGACTTCTTTTACGGTGATCGTTTCGGCGCATCAGCCACTCACGCGGTGGTTTTCAATAATGATCTGTTGCTGACGACGAATCTCTATGGCGCATTTTTCAAACGCCACTGGTGGCGGCAATCGAGCAATTCGTTGCAACGTCCAAACGATGCTGCCGACCCGAACTGCGGCGGGTTGGCGAACCTCAATACCACCTGCGGTAACGAAGGCCGCCTGCGCGAGTATTACTTTCTGGGCATCGAACCGCGTTTCAAAGCCAATCACCGCATCTTCAGTGTTCGCAGCGAAGCCGAATTCGGCCTCCGCTTGCACATCGAAGATCAAGATCGTCGGCAAGAGAATGGGAACTTCCCGACTGCCCGCACAGGGGCGTTGGTTGAACGAAATCAGCGAGAGAATCGAGCCTTCTCAGCTTTCCTGCAAAACCGATTCTGGTTTGGCAATCTCTCGGTGACGCCGGGGTTTCGAGTCGAACAGATTCACTTCGAACGCCGCAATCTGTTAGCCAACAATGGCGCGGGCGTGACCGGGCAGACCGATTTGACAGAGATCGTGCCGGGCATTGGCCTCGCCTACAATTTCGGCAACAAAGCTACCCTCTTTGGCGGCCTGCATCGCGGCTTTGCGCCGCCGCGCACGGAAGACATCATCAGTAATGCGACGGGCGGCGTGGTGGATCTCGCCCCGGAACTCAGTTGGAACTATGAGTTGGGCGTGCGCACCTCGCCCTACGCAGGCGTGCGCCTCGAAGCGACTTACTTCCGCATGGATTACGAAAATCAAATCGTTCCCGCCAGCGTCGCCGGAGGTTTGGGCGCTACCTTGACTAACGGCGGCGAGACGCTGCATCAAGGATTCGAATTTGGCGCGCGCGTTGATACAGGAACGATCATCCGGTCGCCGCATAATGTTTATGTCAACGCCGCCTACACCTATTTGCCGGATGCCCGATTCGAAGGCAATCGCTTCAGCACCATACCCGGCTTTTCCACTGTGCGCGTCACGGGCAATCGCTTACCCTACGCGCCTGAGCATCTGGCAACTGTGAGCTTTGGTTATGGGCACAGTTCCGGCTTTGATGGCTTCGTCGAAGCCGTTTATATCGGCGAGCAGTTCGGCGACGACCTCAATACCGTTGCTCCCAGTCCCGACGGACAACGGGGATTGATTGCAGGCTATACGACTTGGAATGCGACGCTGAATTACCACGTCGAAAAGATTCGCACCACCTTCTTCGTTACGACGAAGAATTTTCTCAATGACACGTTCATCATTGATCGCACGCGCGGCATTCTTCCCAATAGTCCGCGTCTTGTGCATGCCGGATTGAAATTCAGATTCTAATTCGCAGGATGTGTAAGCGCCGAAGCCACGATGCGCGAACACCGTGGCTTCGTCTGTTGCAACGCTCAACCGCTCGGTCTTGGGAACTTCACGGATGATGTGCAGGGCAATCCTACCACATCATCCCCGGCTGACCGCCAACAGAGAATCGGTCAACAGGAGGATTGCTCGTATGTATCTAATTCATCGCTCCCCTCGTCTTCAGAGTCAGCGGCATTTGCGGCTCATCCGCCCATCGGCGCGCGTTCGCTGGTTGATCGTTGCGCTGTTTATCGCGCTTCTCCAGCAAAGCTTGGCCATTCCGACGCTGGCGCAAAGTCGCAGCACAGCCCTCGCCGGTCGCGTGAGCGATCAGAGCGGTGCGGTCGTCAGCGGTGCGCGGGTGATCTTGCGGCAGAAGAGTAATGGCTTCGAGCGCACCGTTATCACAGACGACACTGGCACGTTTGCGTTCAACGACCTGTTACCAGCCAATTACGTCTTGAGCGCATCCAGCATAGGCTTTGCTACCTTCACGCAACCCCTTGATCTTTCCGCGCCTGATCGTCGCGCTCTCGACATTACGCTGACGCCCGGCGCGATAGCTGATAAGGTCACAGTGACGGCCACGCGCACCGAGTCGTTGGCTTCGGACATCTCTGTGCCGGTCAACATTATCGAGCGCGAAGAGATTGAACGCCGCACACTTTCGACCATTGGCGACCTCTTTCGCCAACTGCCCGGCGTGAGCGTCGTCAACGAAGGGCCATTTCAAGTGCGCCCGCGTATTCGCGGTCTCGATAGCAATCGCGTCCTCATCCTTGTGGACGGCGAACGACTCAACCATACGCGAACCTCAACGGCAAATTCCGGCATCGAGATCGGCCTCGTAGATGTTGAGCAGATCGAAAGCATCGAAGTCGCGCGCGGCAGCGGCTCCGTGCTCTACGGCACGGATGCGCTCGCTGGCACGATCAATATCATCACGCAGGATGCGCTGCCGCGCCGCGCCGATGGGTTTCGCTTCGGCGGTGGCTTGAATGGGTTACTGAGTTCAAACGACGCAGGAAGACGCGGCTCGGCTTATCTTACGGGTGCCAATGCGCGCTTCGCTTTTCGCATCGCACAAACGCTAGATCGCTTCGCCAACTATCACGCGGGCGGCGACGGCGGTGATGCGTCAACCGAAGTTTTCAACTCGCAATATCACGGCAGCGATACACGGTTGCTCGGTCGCCTCTTTCTCAACGATTTTCAGTCGCTGCGTGTGAGCTATGACCGGCGGCGCGCTGCCAATATCGGAGTGCCCGGCGTAGTCGGCGTCTTTACGGCTTTCTTTCCTTTCTCGAACCGCGACAAAGTGAGTGGGCGTTATGAAGGCTACGACCTGACCGCACGCTTGACGCGACTGGCGGCCAGCGTCTACTACCAATCGCAAGAGCGCAACTTCTCGAATGTTTTGAGCGTTCCGGCTGTGCCTCCGGCTTTTCCGGGACAGTTTCAATTCAGCGAAACCAACACCGACACGGACACCGCCGGGTTCGATTTACAAACCAATTTTTCTTTAAGCGACCATCAAGTCCTCATCGCCGGAACCAGCTATTTTCGTGATCGCAACCGCGATGCGCGCTTCATCGAAAGGCTATCGCCCGATTTCAGCACCTTCCCGCCGGGGCTGGTGCGTAGCCAAGATCGTTCGAAGAGTGTGCCCAATGCGACCTTTGGCAATCTCGCCCTCTTCGCGCAAGACGAGTACCAACCGACGCGCTGGTTACACATCATCGGCGGCCTGCGCTTTGATCGTTTCGATATTGAATCCGAGCGCACAGCGGGGTTCGATCTGCCGCCCTTTTTCACCCCTTCGCAAATCGCCGACCTGCAACTCGGCGGACTCGATGAGGGGCTGAATCTCAACGACACAGCCGTGAGCGGCGATGTTGGTGTCGTCGTCAAACCGATTGCCAGCCTGAGCCTGACGGCGCGGGTCGGGCGGTCATTTCGCCAGCCCAATCTCTTCGAACGCTTCTTTACGGATTTCGGCTCGGCGGCAGGTTTCGTTGTCGGCAATCCCCATCTCGAACCCGAATCCGGCGTGAACTTCGACACCGGAGTGCGCCTTTACAGCCGCCGCCTCGCTGCCTCGCTTTCCTACTTCAACAACACGTATGAGGATTTTCTCCTCAATCGCGCAGCGCTAGATCGCAACGGCCTGCCCATTACCATCTCCGCAGGGACAGGGCGACCGCCGATTCCAGTCTTTCAAACGGTCAACGTCGGGCGCGCGCGCATTCAAGGGTTGGAAGCCGATTTCGAAGCCTCGTTGCCCGTCGCGCATCAGGTCATCACCGTGCTTGGCAACCTCAGTTATTTGCGCGGCAGCGATTTGGAGACACACACTCCGCTCGATTTCCTTACGCCTCTCAAGACGGTCTTCGGCTTGCGCTGGCGAGACCAACGCGACCGTTTATGGTCGGAATACAGTGTGCGAATCGTCAATAGACAAGAGAGACTCTCCCCGGCTTTTCTAATTGCCAACGGCGGAGCCGAACCCGGTTTCGTCGCTCACGACCTGCGCGGCGGATGGCACCTCAGACGCGAGCATTATGCGACAAGCTTTACGCTCGGTCTTGAGAATGTGAGCAATCGTTTCTATCACGAACAATTCGCCTTCGCACCGGCGCGCGGACGCAGCCTAACGCTCGGCGTCAATTTCAAGTTCTTCTAAAAAATTTCAGGAAAGGAGCCGTATGAAAGAGACTATGCCCGAACCCCCGCAACCCTATCGCTGTGTCCGTTGTCAAAACGGTTGCATTCATCTGGTCTGCGGTCACGTCATGCTAGCGCTCAGCGAAGAGCAGTTCCGTGTCCTCTTCGATTCTGCCAGCGAAATCTACCATCAACTGCAAACCGAAATGGCGACGACACCGATACCCCAACACCTAAACCAGGTCGTGATGTGATCCGCACGCGACTCTTGAAAGGGAGGATGAAACTATGAAGCACTCAATTACGCGAATGAAGATGATGATCGCTGCAACTTTTCTCTTTTCACTTGCGGCTCTCGCGGTCGCGCAAAGCGCCGCAAAGGCCGATCCGGAAGCCTATGCGCTACTCAAAGCGGCGAACGATGCGCGCGTCGTCTGGCCTGCGGGTTTCGCCGGTTTTACCGCTGACATCGTCTTCAATGACAATGGTCAAGTGAGCAAAGGGATGCTCACCTATTCGGTCAAAGACGGCACGCAGGTGAAGATGGAAGGGCTTAGCGAAAGCGCAATGGAATGGCTTGATGGGCAGTTGACCAGCTTGCTCACACATCGCAAGGGCGGCGATTTTGCCAAAGGGGATGGCCGTCACCCGCTCGCTTTTGACAGAGACGATAAGAGTCCGACAGGCCGATTAATCCATCTTAATGACACACTCAAATCCAGCTATCGCGTGCGCGATGGCCGCACCAGCGAAGTGACGCGTACGATGGGCGGCGAACGCTTCACCATTTCGATTCTGGAAACGACCACGGTTGAGGGCGGCAAATATCTGCCGCGCACTTTCTTTGTCACCTACTTCGATGCGAAGACCGGCGCTCTCAAACGAGTAGACGCTTTTGCCGACGAGTATACAAAGAAAGGGAACGTCTGGTATCCGGTTGCGCGCCGTTTGCTGCGCGCCGAAAACGGTCAGATGACGACGCGGCTTATTGAATTTCGCAATCCGCGTCCGCTATCGGCTACCCAACTGGCGGCGCAGAAATAGCGATCCGGTTTGTCCGCTGACTACGGGCAAGCGAACATCTGCCGTTGCCTCTGTCTTCCCCATCACAGATGGCGACGAAGGCAAGTCTCAGCGGCAGGTTCGAAGGTCGGAAAAAATGTTTTGCTAGATAGACCTGCTGCAAGTGTATCGCCGTCGGCTGTTGGTGGCGGATAGGCGCGAGCGGCAGGTCGCTACGGTTATTTCTCATCAGCCATTCGTTGGTTTGTCAGGGGCACAGAAGAACCGGTAAAGTTGACTCCATTCGTTCGGAATTCAACCGGCAAACGGGAGGCAGATGGTGAACACCAACGATGAGCCACATTGGCCGCAACGGGCTCCGGAGGGCAGAGTGCCATCACCTCTGTGCGCGCACTTGAGCCGCCGTAATTTTTTGCTGCACAGTGGCCGCACTCTGCTTGGTTTGCCTACCCTTTCAATGTTGCCCTACACGGCGATGGCAAGCGGCACGGGCGAATCGGTTTTCACCAGTCAACTCAGAGGTATGACGATGATGGATCATCTGGTATTCGGGGTGAGAAATCTTGAAGAAGGCATTGAACTGCTCGAAAGACAGACCGGCGTGCGTGCGCGCTTCGGAGGTCAGCATCCGGGTCGCGGAACCCATAACGCCTTGCTTTCGCTTGGCGGTCGGCAGTACCTCGAAATCATTGCCCCCGATCCGCAACAGCCGGGCACGCCCATCACCGCTTTTCCAGACTTGGGAACCTTGACCGAGCCGAAGTTCATCGCCTGGGCTGTGGCAACAACGAATATCGCGGACTTAGCCGCCAAAGCGCGTTCAGCCAGTTATTCTTTCAGAGGCCCCGCCGCCGGTTCACGCACACGGCCTGATGGCAAACCGCTCAAATGGCAGACGCTCAACCTCAATCTGCCCAGCGTCCCCTTCGTGCCCTTCTTTATCGAATGGGACAAGGAAGGGCTGCATCCGTCGCAAGACTCACCGCAAGGTTGCCATCTCCTCTCGTTTGCAATTGAACATCCCGATCCCGAACCACTGCGCGTCGTGTTGAAGAATCTCGATGTGGAAGTGGCGATCCGCAAGGCGGCGCGCTTGCGATTGACGGCGCGACTCAAAAGCCCGAAAGGCGAAATCAAACTCGGCTGACCGATGGCGAGTCGCACCCATCACCTCTCATCCCGACCCGGCATCGGTGATGATTCGAAGCGATTCGTGGAAGCCTTCTTCTTCTCAACCACCAACCGCCCTCGGCTCTACTGGTTCGCTTTTCGTGCCGACGGTTTGCGCCGCTGTTTGATGCGGATCGGCGTAGCGAAAAAGGTGAAGGCTTCGCGCAGGCGATTCTCCAAGTAGCGCTCATAGGAGAAGTGGAGTTTGGCGCGGGGGGTGCGCGAAGAGGTGAAGACGACAAAGGTCGGCGGACTGCTCGCCGCTTGCGTGAGGTAGAGGACGCGCAGGGGATGGCGCGAAGGCGTCGAAGCGCGCGGCTGTTCGAGGTTCTTTTCAAAAAAGCGATTGAGTTCGGAAGTTGGGATGCGGAGGGTGCGAGCCTCGTAGGCGCGGCGCGCCAGCTCAAACAACTTCGTCACCCGTTGACCGGATTTGGCCGAAATGAAGATGATCGGCGCATAATCGGCAAACTTCATCATCTCGCGGATGCGCTTTTCATATTGCAGAGTGGTGTAGGTGTCTTTCTCTACAGCGTCCCATTTATTGACCGCAATAATCAGACTCGCGCCCGCTTCATGCGCATAACCGGCGATAGTGGCATCGAGCGCCGTCGGCCCTTCTATCGCATCAATGAGCAGAATGGCGACCTCTGAACGCTCCAAATGGCGTCGCGCCATGACGACCGACAGCTTTTCGGCCATCAACTCGGTTTTACCTTTGCGACGAATCCCGGCTGTGTCAATCAAGCGAAACCGCGTGCCGTCGTATTCCATTTCGGTATCAACTGCATCACGTGTCGTGCCGGGAATGGGCGAAACGATGACGCGCTCTGCGCCGGTCAGGCAATTGACGAGCGATGATTTGCCGACATTCGGGCGACCCACGATGCTCAAATTGATCTCTTGATGAGCGGCTTGGCTAACGGCGGGCGCGGGCAGAGTCTCTAACGCCGCGTCGAGCAATTCGCCGATTCCGTGTCCATGCTCGGAGGAGACGGGAAAGACTTCGGCAAATCCCCATCGCTCGAATTCCATCGCGTCCGCTTCGATTTTGACATGATCAACTTTGTTGGCGGCGACGAAAACGGTTTTGTGCGTCGAACGCGCAAGTTCGGCCAACTCTTCATCAAGCGGGGTGATACCGGCGCGGGCATCCACAACGAGCAGGATGAGGGCGGCTTCATCGAGCGCGGTACGCGCTTGCGCAAGGATATTGGCCGGAATCAACTCTTTGTCATCGGGAATGATGCCGCCTGTGTCGACAAGACGAAATTGTCTGCTGCACCACTCGACTTGCCCGTAGATGCGGTCGCGTGTGATGCCCGGCTCATTGCCAACGATGGCGCGCCGCGTGCCAGTGAGTCGGTTGAACAGGGTAGACTTGCCGACGTTCGGGCGACCGAGAATGACCACGGTCGGGAGGTTCGGCTCCATCTCAGGAAGCGAAGCAGTTGGCAGCACCGGTTTTGTTGCATCGGCTTTCGACATCATGAGGCTTGACTGTAGCTTGCCGACTTGCGCTTTTACAAGCGAAGCGATGGTAAAAGCGGTGGGCAGGTTGCGACACCTAGCCATTCCGGTTCCTCTCTTGCCCGGTTGACCCGAAACAGATAGCCCGCTAATGAATGCAGATGCGATGGATCGTCACCGATTAGCTGAGCCTAGCGGTTGCTGCTCAACTCGTTCGGATGAAGAACAGTCGGGCGGCAAGGGCCTCAGGCGACATCAAAGCTCTTATCTGTGCGATTCCAGGTTTCGCGGATGAGTTGTTCGACTTCCTGTGCAGTGACGGGTTTGGAGACCAAATAACCTTGCACGTATTCGCAATTCATGCCGCTCAGTTGAATGATCTGCTCGCCGGTTTCAACGCCTTCGGCGATCACATCCATGCCGAGGTTTTGCGCAAGCGTGACAATGGTGCGAATGATTTCGGTATTCTTCGGCAGGCTCATGCGGGTAACGAATGAGCGATCAATCTTCAAGGTGTCAATGGGAAAGCGGTGCAGGTAGCTGAGCGAGGAATAGCCGGTTCCGAAATCATCAAGCGATACGCGAATGCCGAGCAATTTAAGTTGTTTTAAGATGGCTGCCGCCGCATCAACGTTTTCGATGATCGCGCTTTCGGTAATTTCGATTTTCAAGCTGCCCGGTTCGACGCCCGTCTCGTTCAAAATTCGTTTGACGGTTTGGATCAAATCGGCTTGCGCGAACTGCTTGCCGGATAGATTCACGCTGATGGTGAGGGGCGGGTTGGCGGGAAAGAGGTCTTGCCAAATGCGGAGTTGCTGACACGCTTCGTGCAACACCCACTCGCCGATGGAGGTGATGATGCCGGTCTCTTCAGCAATCCGAATGAAGTTGAGCGGCGGCACCTGACCATCCTGTGGATGCTGCCAGCGCAACAGCGCTTCGAATCCGGAAATGCGCCAGTTGTGTAGCGAAATGATGGGTTGATAATGGACTTCGAATTCCTGGCGTTCGAGCGCGTGTCGCAGATCGGTTTCAATATGCAAGATTTCGATGGCGTCGGCGTGCATGCCTTTGCTGAAAAATTCGAAGCGCCCGCGACCCCCGCCCTTGGCTCGGTACATAGCGGTATCGGCGTTGCGCAGCAACTCTTCTGGCGAGGCGGGATGATTCAGATTCAAGGCGATGCCGATGCTGGCAGAGATAAAGATTTCGTTTTGATGGATCGTAAACGGCGCTTCCAGAGCCTGCTGAATGCGCTCCGCTGCCAATGAAGCATCATCGGGATGTTTGATGTGATCGAGGATGACCGCGAATTCATCGCCTCCCAGCCGCGCCACGATGTCGCCGGGACGTGTAGAGGTTTCCAAGCGGCGCGTCAGGGCGATCAACAACTCATCGCCAACATGATGGCCGAGGCTGTCATTGACCACTTTGAAACGGTCAAGGTCGAGAAAGAGCACCGCAAATAGGTAATCGGTGCGCGTCCGCGCGCGATCCCCAGCCCTTTCCAACTTCTCCATAAAGAGCAAGCGGTTGGGCAGTCCAGTCAGCGGGTCATGAAATGCGCTGTGTACCAATTGCTGTTCGGTCTCTTTTTGATCGGTGATGTTGGTCAGCGAACCGGCCAGCCGATGGGGGCGTTTCGACTCGTCCCACAAAGCCAACCCGCGACTGAAGACCCAATGATAGCGCCCATGTTTGTCGCGCAAGCGATGCTCGGTTTGATACTGCGGCGTCAGTCCCAACAGATGCGCGGCAATGTCAGAATGGACTTGTTCGAAGTCTTCCGGGTGGATGCGATTGAACCATTCGTCGGGTGAATCGCTGAGTTCGTTCTCTGCGTATCCGAGTAAAGCTTTCCAGCGCGGGCAGAAGTGCATTTTGTTGGTGAGCAAATCCCAATCCCATAACCCGTCGCTGGCGCTCTGCACGACGAGCGAGTAGCGTTGTGCGTTTTCCGACAGCTTCTGAATGAGATGCTCGGATTCACGCGCCTGCGCTTGCAACTGCTTGTTTAGGGCGACCAACTCGGCATTGCGACTTTCGGTGTGATCTAAAATGGTATAGGTGATCTGCAAGGCTTCTTTCGAGCGCAGCGTTTCCGCTTTCGCCGCATCGAGTTCAACTTTCGAGCGCAGCGCTTCCGCCTTCGCTGCGTCGAGCTCCACCGCCTTATGCCGCAATTCAAGCTCCGCGACGACACTGTGGGCTAGCTTTTGCAGCGTGGCGATCTGCACGGGACTGAGCTTGCGCGAGCTGTTGCCTACCACCGCTAATGCGCCGAGGGCGTACCCGTTCGTCGTTCGCAGCGGCGTGCCCGCATAGAAAGCAAAAGCGCATTGGCTGTCCAGTGCTGATGAGCTTTGAAAACTCTGACCTTCGGCATCCTGCACGATGAAGATGTCTGGACTTTGCATCGCCCACGTGCAGTATGAAAGGCGGCGTTCACATTGTGTAGCCGAGACATTATATTTCGATTGGTAGTGCACAGTTTCAGCTTCGACGAAGCTAAGGAGGGCACCGCTCGTTAAACAGATTTGCGCCGCGAGTCGGGTGATGTCATCAAGGTAAGCTTGCAGGAGAGGACAAAACTGACTCAGCGTGCGCACCTGTTCAAGCCGAGCTGTTTCATCAGCGGGTGAGAGCTTTTTCAACGTCTGCATCTTTGCTGGTTATATCTGTAGCGCGTCAAACAGGAATGTCGCTCAATAGAGTAACAGCCGCATGGTCGGGTGACGACTACGATAAAGATTACGCTGTGGGAGCTAGCCGGAGATGCAGGTCAGTCTAGCACAGGTTTCCGCAAATGGAAGAGTTGTGTTTTGATTCTATACATCGGGTACAGGACTGTGCAGAACGCATTGCAGACGATTGTGTGCCCCGACTTGGTGAAAGATTCGGGCAAGGAGGAGATATAAAGATGGCGTTATGGTTGAAAAAAATTTTCCTGAACCGCAGGGCAAAACCGGCAGCCTCTCATCTCCAACTCGGCGCACGCGGCGAGCAGGTGGCTATCGAATACTTGAAAGAGTATGAAGGCTATCGCATCGTGGCGACCAATTTCCTTGTGCCGGTCGGGCGCGGGCTGCGCGGGCAGAAGGTGAATGCCGAAATTGATTTGATCGCCTACGATGCGGGGCAGTTGGTATTTATCGAAGTCAAGACGCGAACCTCTGATGCCTTCATTGCGCCGGAGCGCGCCGTAGATTTGCGAAAGCAGCGGCAAATCGCCCGCGCCGCTCGCCGGTATCGCAAGCTCATGGGCGTGTCACCAGAGCCGTATCGGTACGATGTCGTCACCGTCGTGCCGCAAGCCCGCCGTTATAAAATCGAGCTACTGCGCAACTACTTCGACGACCGCATTTTTCGCAACGCCAGATATTTTCGTCGGGATTGACCGACAGAAACGATGCGGCCTGCACCGCTGCGTCAACGCCGAGCGAAGAGGCGAGCGCAGGGCTGTTGCAAAGTCGCCAAACTCTTCCAAAAAGCTGACTTGAAAAGGCAGGGGAACTCAGCAACTAAACGTTGATTGGCTGGAGCCTTCAAATTTTTTAGAGCGTGTTTTGAAAATCAGTTCGGTTAGGAGCGACCTATCTATCGCCAAACCGAGCCCACGATGGCGAGCTCCGCTCGGGCGCGTGATGATGCAGTTTGGCTAGAGACAGATCGTCCCTACGGGACTCTTCAAAACACGCTCTACGAGGCAAGCAGCAAAAAATCCTACCGGCTTGCTTTGGCTCTACTCGATGTGCGAAACTGCCGCCTTATTGCAAGGGCGTGACACGGACTATTTGCTCATACAGGATCGCAGGGCTTCGCTGTGAGAGTGCTGCAACGGGTACGACGCCCCTTTGCAGGCGATTCGCAACCGGCTGACGAAAGCGCCGACTGCTTGGGTTGCGACCCCTTTGATGGTCGAACCGGCGTTCTGTTCTCTTCAATCTTTTATGCACTCTCTGCCATCTGCTCATGCACGCGCCGCAAACTGAATCTCCCCTCTCAGCCTCGCATCTGCGGCACATCGTTGCCGCTACTCACATCGGTTTTGTGTTGGTCGGCATTACGGCAACCATGTTGGGGCCGATTCTGCCCTTGCTTGCCGCACGCTGGAAGTTGAGCGACACCGAGCTGGGTTATCTTTCCGTCATGCAATTCGTCGGCTCGATGACCGGCACGGCTTTATCGAGTCCGCTCAGTGCGCGCTTCGGCATGTTGCGCACGTTGATCTTCGGCGCACTGGCCATGGCGGTCGGCGCCTCCGGTTTCGGGTTGAGCGTCTGGCCGTTTGTTGCTGCGATGGTACTGCTCTACGGCATCGGGTTAGGCCTGACAATTCCGACGACCAATTTTTTGATCGCCGAGTTGTACCCGATCAATCGTGCCGCCCGCCTCAATGTCTTGAACTTTGCTTGGGGATTGGGGGCGGCGCTGAGCGCGTTGACGGTTGGCTGGACGGCGCGCAACTACGGCACAGCCCGGCCACTGGTCATGCTTGGGATGTTGCTGATCGGCATCGCCCTGTGGTTGCTGCGCTGTGCGCGAATCGGCATCGCTTCGCCGGTCAGCCCGTCATCAACCGATAAGCCAAACTCCGTTTGGCGCAACCCCTTTCTCGGTTTGCTCAGTCTGTTAGCCTTCTGTTATGTCGGCACAGAGAGCGCGATTGCCGTATGGGTTGCGACCTACGCTCAGCGAATGGACGCGAGTGCCGATGCCTGGTGGACGGTCGCGCCGACCTTCTTCTTAGGGGCGATTCTTGCCGGACGCCGATTGGCGCCGCTCTTCCTGCGGGTTCTCACCGCCGAAAAGTTATTGCTTGCCGGTCTGCTGCTGGCGCTTCCCAGCATTGGGTTGCTGTTGTGGACAAACTCGATTGTCATTTTGCTGACGGCAGTCTTCTTTTGCGGGCTCGGTTTCGCTGCCATCTACCCCAACCTGGTGGCGATACTGTCCCAACAATTCGGTACAGCGACGGCGAAAGCCGGAAGTGTGGTCTTTACGATTGCCGGACTCGGAGGCGCTGTGCTGCCGGGGCTGGTCGGGCGCATCTCAGACGAGTTTGCCAGTCTGCGCGCCGGATTGCTCGTCGCATTGGCAGGAAATGCTGTCATGCTCGCCGTGCAAGTCGTGTTGATGGCGATGCTTAGGCGGCGTGCTGCGCCAGATGGAACAGATAAAGCCTGACGCGATTGGGTTGGCAGCGCGCCTCATTCGACACAGAGAAGATGAGCAAGGGCGCGATACTTCTTTTCGCTGAAGCCATCTAGGATGATGATCTCTTGCGGGCGGCGAAATCCGCCGTTTTGCTGGCGGTATTCGATAATCTTTTGCGCCATCACTTCGCCGATCTCCGGCAGCGCCATCAAGGCTTCTGCGGTTGCCGTGTTCAGATTGACGCAATCGGCAGGCTGACGGCGCGGGTTAGCTTCAGTTGTCGCCGGTTTCTCTTGGGTACTGGTGGAAGACGCAACTGGTTTTGTCGCTCTATCTTGGCAACCGACGACTACCGAGAGCAAGGCAACGGCATAGATTACCAAAGCGGCTCTGCTCATACTATTGACCTCTGAATATCCACAAACGAATTTGCCCGCATCCTTTGAGCAACGCAGTCTCGCAGTTTATCACGATCTCCGATCCCGGATGGAAATCGTAATGAGAGGTGGTGTAAATCCGTAGCCTATCGCATTGGAGTGCGCGCCCTACACAACCCACCCGCTAACGAGTGCTCCTGTGGCATATCAACCAACTCCTCTAAATGGGAGCCGCGCGAAAAGATGGGTTATTGTCCTTTTAGCCTTCGCAAGGCTTCGATGGCGCTCGCGTAGTTCGGATCAAGCTGTAGCGCCTTCTCATAATTCCTTATCGCTTCTTCCCGATTGCCGCGATTGGCGTAGGCTTCAGCCAGGCTGTCATAAACATTTGGGGAGTTGGGGTAGGCTTCAACATTCAACCTGAACACCTCGATGGCATCATCCAACCGGTTACGTTGCATCAGCGTATAGCCGAGCGCGTTCACCGCCGCTTCCGTGCTGGCATATTGATTTGTCGGATTAGTTTTGAAGGCGCGATACTTTTTGGTAAAGACCGTGATATCAGTTGCCGACACCGCTTCTGCGATGATGTCGGTCAACGTGCTGCCCGGCACATACTGCAAAATCGCCTGCATGGCTGGGTCTTGATTACTGCGGTACTCTGCGGCAGTCATCTCCGCAGCCAGTTGCGGAGCCGTCCATGAGCGCAAATCTCTGGGGTCAACATCCTGCCACCAGATGGTCGAGCGGCGAATCACCAGACCGCTATTGGGCAATGGGAAGGGGCGCGCATCGCCGTAATGATTGGGTCGCCCGCCGGTCGGCTCGCCCACAAAAATCACATTGGTGTAGCGCTCCAGTTGATTGACCAAGTTCTGCGCGGCAGAGAACGTTTCGCGCCCGATGATGGTAAAGAATTTCCCGCGTTCGTCTATCTTCGATTTGATAATCCCGATGATGAGCGGCCGAATCAGTCCATTGTTGCCGCCGCCATTGTTGCGAATATCAAGAACAAACTTATCAACCGGATTAGCAGCCACGAAAGCAAAGACCCGATTGAAAAAGATTCCTACGCTCTCGTCCGGCTTGTTATTAACCGCGTTGAATTGCACATAGACAGTCTTTTGTTCCGGCAGATATTCGAACCAATAGAGGTCGCCGGGATTTTTCAACCACAACGGCACAGACGCTTTTGCCTGCGCGCGGGCATCTGTCCACGTCGGCGGCGACTGAAAGACCTCCATAAAGTTCGCTGTCGGTTTCAGTTCAACCCGTTTTGGTTCGCCTGCTACTTCTAAGACGAGTTGCACCGCTTGCAAGCTGTCGGTGATCTTGAGCGCGTGCAGGACTTCGGGAAGCGAAAGCAGCATCGGCCCCATATTCCGCACCCCCATCTCGTTGTCACGCGGCACGATGTCGCGCACTTTGCTCATCGCTTCTTCCGCCGAAGCGTTGCCGATGCGAATGACCTTTGCGCCTGCCAGCGCGGCATGTTCCGGCGCACTGCGCCGCACGAACAAGCCGTCTTTGTAGAGATAGAGACGCAAAGGCAGCGCACCCGCTTTGAAGACGGCAAAGGGAATTACGCCGGAATGTCCGTCACCCACCATCGCCAGGATTCGCATAAACTCCACAGCGATTTCGTGATCGGCAAGCGCAGGAATCCTCTCATCAAGTTGCTTGACCGCCGCATCGAACCTCTCGCGCGTCATGGTGTGAAAGAGGTTCCGATGGCTGCGAGGCAGATCATCGGCAAAGGCGCGCAAATCCGCACGCCACTGTTCCGCCGTAAGTTTCGCTTTGGTTCCAACCGCTTGCGGCGGCTGTGCGCCCAGAGCGCCATCTGTAAGCCCAATCAATAAAAGAATCCCGAGAGACATCGTCAAGCGTCGTCGTACAGCCATAATT